>JAUYIV010000324.1 GCA_030688105.1 Actinomycetota bacterium
GACCTTCGCCCTCAGCCTCATCCCCTCCGGGGTGATCTACCCGAACGTGGCTCCGGTCATCGGCAACGGTTGCGTTGTGGACCCGGCGGTCCTGCTCGACGAGATGAAGATGCTCCGGAGCCGCGGCATCGACCCTTCGAAGTTGCGTCTTTCGGCCAACGCCCACGTGATCATGCCGTACCACCGAAAGCTCGACTCGGTGCGGGAGCGGTACCTCGGTCGCCAGCAGATCGGGACCACGAAGCGCGGCATCGGCCCCGCCTACCTCGACAAATACGGCCGGGTGGGGATTCGGGTGCAGGACCTGTACGACCCGAGGATCTTCCGCGACAAGCTCGAGGCCGTGGTCAAGGAGACCAACAAGGTTCTCGTCAAGGTCTACAACCAGCTCCCCTTCGATGCCGAGGAGATCGCCGAGGAGTACCTCGGGTACGCCGCCAGGCTCGAGCCGCACGTCGATGACACCAGCCTCTTCATCTGGCAGGCGATCCGGGATGGCAAGAACGTGATCTTCGAGGGTGCCCAGGGGGTGCTCCTCGACATCGACCATGGCACCTATCCATTCGTCACGTCCTCGAACCCGACAGCCGGGGGTGCGTTGACCGGTGTCGGCATCGGCCCGAAAGACATCGATCGGGTCCTCGGCCTCACCAAGGCATACGTGTCGCGAGTGGGCACCGGGCCCTTCCCCACCGAGCTGAACGACGAGATCGGCGAGAAGATGGTGCAGATCGGCGGCGAGTTCGGCACGGTCACGGGCAGGCGCCGGCGGTGCGGTTGGCTCGACGCCGTGGCGCTGCGCTACGCAGTCCGGGTCAGCGGCATCACCGAGCTCGCCCTGATGAAACTCGATGTGCTGTCGGCCTTCGACGGTGTTCGGATCGCCACCGCGTACGAGTCGGACGGGGTGAAATACCAGGAGTTCCCCCGCCAGCACCGGGTCCTCTACGACTGCGAGCCGGTGTATGAAGACCTGCCTGGATGGACCGCGAAGATCTCCGAGGTACGCGACTTTGCGGACCTGCCCGACGCGGCACGGGTATATGTCGATCGGGTCGAGGAGCTCGCCGGCGTGCCGATCACCATCGTCTCCGTCGGCCCACAGCGAGCCGCAACCTTCACCAAGCCGTGATCGAGCGCTACTCCCTCCCCGAGATGGCTGCGATCTGGTCCGAGTCGAGGCGGCTCGAGATCTGGCAGCAGATCCAGGCGAGCGTCGCCAGGGCATGGGCCGACGAAGGCGTGGTCCCTGCCGCGGCCGCCGAGGCGATCGCCGCAGCTCCCCCGGTGGATCCGGACAAGTGGAAGGCCCGTGAGGAGGAGACCCGCCACGACGTCGCCGCCTTCGTGGACGTTCTCGCCGATTCGATCGGCGGCGGCCACGGGCGTTGGGTGCATTACGGGCTCACCTCGTCCGATGTCCTCGACACCGCACTCGGCGTGCAGTTGAAGGAAGCGAGCGAGCTCCTCATCGAACGCGTCATCAACCTCTTCGAGACCGCCCAGAGCCTCGCGGTGGCGCACCGCGGCACCATCATGGTGGGGAGGACCCACGGTATGTGGGCCGAGCCCACCACCTTCGGCCACAAGATGGCAGGGTTCGCATTCGAGTTGCTGCGAGGCTGTCGGCGCCTGCAGTTCGCCGCTCACAGCATCTCGTACGGAAAGATCAGTGGAGCGGTCGGCATTCGCTCGACGGTCCCTCGCTCGGTCGAGGAGAAGGTGATGGGCGAACTCGGGCTCAACGCCGAGCCGGCGGCCACCCAGGTGGTTGGCCGGGACCGCCACGCCGCATTCCTGACGACGCTTGCCGGGATCGGGGGGACCCTGGAGCGGCTGGCCACCGAGATCCGTCACCTCCAACGTTCCGAGGTCGCCGAGGTCGCCGAGCCCTTCGGCGAGGAGCAAAAGGGGTCGTCGGCGATGCCCCACAAGCGCAATCCGATCCTCTCGGAGAACGTCACCGGCATGGCTCGCCTGCTTCGAGGATGGGCGGTCGCCGGGATGGAGGACGTCGCGCTCTGGCATGAGCGCGACATCAGCCACTCCTCGGTCGAACGGGTGGCGATCCCCGACGCCTGCCTCGCCCTCGACTTCGCCCTCCACCGGATGAACCGGGTGCTCTCCGGCCTGACCGTCGACGCCGACCGGATGCGGGCAAACCTCGAGGCCCCCCGCGGGCTCGTCTTCAGCCAGGCGGCGCTGCTGGCGCTGATTCGATCGGGCAAGGACCGCGACGAGGCCTATCGGATCGTGCAGGAGGCGGCGTCGGCGGCGATGGCCTCCGGAGCCCACCTGCGCGACACGCTCGCCGGAGCGCTCGACGAGCCGGCGCTCGATGAGGTGTTCTCGCTCGAAGCCTTCCTGGCCGGAGCCGATCTTGCCGTGGAACACCTGAGCAAGGTGACCACCGACTGGCTACGGGAGAACGCCCCGCAGTGGTGAGGGCGTGACACCGGCACCCCACCCCGACCATCGCAAGGCACTCGTCCTCGCCATCATCGTCACCGTCCTGTGGTCATCGTCGTGGGTGATCATCCGGTTCGGGCTCGACGACGAAGGGCTCAGGCCCCTCACCTTCGCCGGGCTGCGATACGCCACCGCGGCAGTCGTCTTGATCGGGGTGGTCGCCTACCGACCCGTAGCCCGCAAGGGCATCCGCTCCCTGACCCGGCGCGAGATCGCCGGCCTCGCCCTGCTCGGAGTCGTCTTCTTCGCACTGACTCAGGGCGCCCAGTTCGTGGCTCTCGACAACCAACCAGCGGCGACGACCAGCCTGGTGCTGGCGATGACACCGCTTCTGGTGGCGGGGATGGCGGGCCGGTCCCTCGGAGAGCGGGCAACGGCGCGACAGCTGACCGGAGCGATCCTGGTCCTCGGCGGAGCCGCGCTCTACTTCTCGGGATCGCTGGCGGCGACGGCGATCGGGATGGCGGCCGCCACCGTCGGGCTCTTCTCCAACGTCGCCGGGTCGCTCCTCGGCAGACAGATCAACCGGGAGCATCACAGATCCCCCCTGGTGACGACCACCGTATCGATGACGGTGGGGGCGCTGATCCTGCTCGTCGTCGGCTTCGGCGTCGAAGGAGTCCCCGAGATCTCGCTGACGGCGGTCCTCATCATCGGATGGCTCGCCATCGTGAACACCGCTTTCGCCTTCAACCTGTGGAACCACTCGCTCCGCCACCTCACCGCAACGGAATCGTCGGCGATCAACAACACGATGCTGATCCAGATAGCCGCGCTCGCGTGGATCTTCCTCGGCGAGACTCCGAGCGCAGTCCAGGTGCTCGGCATCCTGGCGGTGACCGTGGGGATCACGATCAGCCAACGGTTGGGGAGCCAAGAATCAAGATCCACGAGTCGAGAAAGCAAGTCGACCCTCGACTCTTGACTCTTGGCGGCTGACGGCATCGAAAGGCGCCAGTTCCCTGGCCCGCTATCCGGGCTTCCGGATGAGTTGAGCCTTCTTCAGCAGCAGCGGG
>JAUYIV010000332.1 GCA_030688105.1 Actinomycetota bacterium
CGTCGCCCGGGAGAGGAAAGACCGCTTCCAGCGGCTCGGGGAGTAGACGGCTCTCCGCGTCCGGTTGCAGCAGCACCACCAGGCCGACCACCGCGGCGAGAGCGACGCTCAGCGACGCGATTACGACCTGGTAGCGGCGACGGTTCACGGTCGGCGATGGTAAGAGGCTGCGCCGATGGGCGCAGACTCGGCGGCCTGGGCATGGGACCCGGGCCGCATAGCGATGAGCCGTAAGGCGAAGAGCCATCAGTAAGAGGCTGCGCCGGGGCGCCCCGGCACTACCGTTCTCGGCATGCGGACCAATCCGGTGCTCGACGAGCTGGGCGACTACCCGATCGCCGAGATCCAGGAGACGGCTCGCCGGATGCGCGATGCCGGTGAGCGTCTCATCGACTTCTCCCTCGGCGACCCCCGGGAGCCCACCCCGTTGTTCATCCGGGAGGCCGCCGCCGCGGCGATCCCCGAGGTATCGCAGTATCCGACGGTCTCCGGGCTGGCCTCCCTACGGCAAGCGATCGCCGGATGGGTGGGGCGCCGCTTCTCTGTCGAGGTCGACCCCGACACCCAGGTGATCCCCACCTCGGGCGCCAAGGAGGCGATTTTCACGACGCCATTGGCGTTCATCGACCGGGCCGCCGACGATGCCGGGCTCTTCTGCTCGCCGGGCTATCCGATCCACGAACGGGGCATCAGGTTCGCCGGCGGCGAGGCTATCGGCGTCAAGCTGGCCGGCGACTTCGTGTTGCGCGTCGGGGATGTCCCTCCCGACGCCTGGGGCCGGCTGCGGCTCCTCTGGAGCTGCAGCCCCCACAACCCGACCGGCGCGGTCACCTCACAGGATGATCTGGCCCAATTGCTGGCTGCATGTCGCCAGCACGACGCCCTCCTCTGCAGCGACGAGGCGTACGCCGACCTGTGGGAGGACGAGCCGCCGGCTTCGGCTCTCCAGGTCGCCGGCCCCGGCTCCAAAGGCGCCTTGGCCTTCTTCACCTGTAGCAAGCGGTCGGGGATGACCGGATACCGAAGCGGCGCCATCGTCGGGGATCCCGAGGCCATTGCCGTCATCAAGTCGCTGCGGTCCTCGGTCGGTGTCGGTTCGCCCGAGTTCATCCAGGCCGCGGCGGCCGCGGCGTGGGCGGACGACGCTCACGCCGAGGAACGCCGCCAGATCTTCAACGCCAAGCGAGCGATCTTCCGGCGGCGCTTCGAGGAGGACGGCATCGCCGTCGTCGCCTCGACGGCGGGGCTCTACGTCTGGGTTTCGGTCGAGGACGACATCGCCGCCACCAAACGGCTCCTTGCCGAAGGAGTGGTCGTTTCGCCGGGATCGGCATTCGGGCCCGGAGGTGAGGGCCACCTGCGCCTGGCGTTGGTGCCGACCATCGACGAGTGCGCGGAAGCGGCGGAGGTGGTGGCGGCTTGCCTGCGGCCCGCGAGCTAGTCGACGCCGCCTACGCCGACCTCGATCGCCTCGCCGAGGCGAAGGATGCCGTGGAGGAGACCATCGCCTCCCTGGATCGCGGTGAGCTGAGAGTCGCCGAGAAGGTCGATGGCGAGTGGATCGTCCACGAGTGGGTGAAGCGGGCGATCCTGCTCTACTTCCGGCTCGCCGGCCTCGAGACCTGGCAGGCCGGGCCCCTCGAGTTCCACGACAAGATCCCCGTCAAGCATGGCCTCGCCGCGGCCGGAGTGCGGGTGGTCCCCCCGGGGACGGTTCGCTACGGGGCGTTCTGTGAGCCCGGGGTCGTCGTCATGCCCGGGTACGTGAACATCGGGGCCCGCGTCGGCGCAGGGACCCTGGTCGACACGTGGGCGACCGTCGGGTCCTGCGCCCAGATCGGGAGCGACGTCCATCTCTCGGGAGGGGTCGGCATCGGCGGCGTTCTCGAGCCAGTGTCGGCCCGGCCGGTGATCGTCGAGGACGGGGCCTTCATCGGCAGCCGCTCCATCCTGGTCGAGGGCGTCATCGTCGAAGAGGGGGCGGTGCTCGGCGCCAACACCACCATCACCTCCTCCACACCGATCATCGACGTCACCGGGGCCGAGCCCGTCGAGTACCGGGGGCTGGTCCCGGCACGCTCGGTGGTGGTCCCGGGGACCCGCCCCAAGGAGTTCCCCGCCGGCACCTACGAGCTGCAATGCGCTCTGATCATCGGGAAGCGCTCCGAATCGACCGACGGCAAGACCTCGCTCGAAGATGCGCTGCGGGTCTTCGGGGTGCAAGCGTGAGCCTGGTCGACGACCTCGTGTGGCTCATCGACATCCCGTCGCCGACCGGATCCGAGCAGCGGCTGCGCGACGCCGTGGCGGAGAGACTCGCGCCGCTCGAGCCGCGGATCGTCGGCAACTCTGTCGTCGTGGGACGCCGCACCGGAAGGCCGGTGATGTCGCTGTACGGGCACCTCGACACCGTCCCCGATCAGGGCAACCTCCCCGCCCGCGTCGAGGGTGGCCGCGTCCACGGGCTGGGCGCCTCCGACATGAAGGGTGGCCTGGCGGTGATGGTGGCCCTGCTCGAGGCTCCGGCGCTGCGTGACGGCCCCTACGACCTGCTCGGGGTCTTCTACGACGCCGAGGAGGGCCCAGCCGACGCCAACGGCCTCGAGTTGGTACTCGACGAGTCCCCCGATCTGCTCGAGAGCATCTTTGCCGTGGTGATGGAGCCGACCGACGGAGAGCTGCAGCTGGGGTGCCAGGGGACGATCAACGCCCGGGTCGAGTTCCATGGGGAGTCCGCCCACAGCGCCCGCCCCTGGCTCGGAGAGAACGCCATCACCAAGGCGGGAAGGTGGATGGCGGCCATGCACGAGCGGGGCTGGCGCGACGTCGACGTCGCCGGGCTCACCTTCAAGGAGACCTACGCCGTGACCCTTGCCGAGGGAGGCGTGGCCGCCAACGTGATCCCCGCCCGCTTCGTGCTCAACCTGAACCATCGGTATCCCCCAGACCGGTCGGTCGAGCAGGCAGAGGCGATGGTGCGGGAGGTGTGCTCCGATGCCGATTCGGTGCAGATCGTCGACCGGGCGATGGCGGCGCCGATCCCGGAGGACAGTCCGCACCTCGACCGGCTTCGGGCTCTGGTGTCGAGGGTGTCGGCGAAGACCGCGTGGACCGACGTGGCCCGCCTGGCAGCTCGGGGCATCCCGGCGGTGAACTACGGCCCCGGCGAAGTCGCCCAGGCCCACAAACAAGACGAGAGCGCGCCGATCGAGGCGATGGAGGAGTGCTTCCGGGTGATGAAAGAGTTCCTTTCGTAGGACCTCGCTGCGCTCGGTCGCAATTGGCAATTGGCAATTGGCGACTGGCGATTGAGAGCGGTCGTCTGGCTGGGGCCGGAAGCGGGAGCTGGGGCTCCTCTTCGGGCAACGGGTAACGGGTAACGGGCAACGGGCAACCCCCCCGGTACCATCTCGCGGAATGCCCATCGACATCGATATCACCAAGGTGGCGCGCCTCGCCCGGATCGGGTTGACCGCCGAGGAGCTGGCCCACTACGAGGAGCAGCTCCAGGTGATCCTCGAGCATGCCGCCCGGGTCCAGGCGCTTCCCACCGAGGGAGTTGCTCCCACCGCCCATCCCCTCCCGATGGTCAATGCTTTCCGGCCCGACGAGGTGGAGCAGACCCTCGACCGGGAGGAGGTCCTGTCACAGGCTCCGGACCGTGAGGGCCCCTACTTCCGCGTCCCGCCCTTCCTGGACGAGTGATGGACCCCGCCGACCTCACCATCGCCGAGGCCGGAGCGCGCCTGCGCTCCGGTGATCTGACTGCCGTCGACCTCTTAGCCTCCGTCCGCCGCCGGGCCTCGATGACCGAGGCGATCCTTCACGCCTACCTGACCATCGACGCCGAGGGAGCCACCGCATCCGCAGTCGAGGCCGACGCCGCTCTGCAGCGGGGGGATGACCGCGGCCCGCTCCACGGGATCCCGGTCGCCCTCAAGGACAACATGGTCACCCGGGGGGTCGAGACCACCTGCTCGTCGCGCATCCTCTCCGGCTACGTCCCACCGTATGACGCCACCGTCGTCGAGCGGCTCAGGGCGGGGGGCGCCGTGATCGTCGGGAAGACCAATCTCGACGAGTTCGCCATGGGGTCGTCCACCGAGAACTCGGCATATGGGACTACCCGTAACCCGTGGAATCCGGATCGGGTGCCGGGTGGGAGCAGCGGGGGATCTGCCGCGGTGGTCGCGGTCGGCTCCGCCCTCGGTGCTCTCGGCTCGGACACCGGCGGCTCGATCCGGCAGCCGGCGTCCCTCTGCGGCGTGGTGGGTATGAAGCCGACCTACGGGCTCGTCAGCCGATACGGGCTGATCGCGTTCGCCTCGTCGCTCGATCAGATCGGCCCCATCACCCGCACGGTCGACGATGCGGTGACGCTGTTCGAGGCAATCGCCGGCCACGATCCCTCCGACGCCACCTCGTACCGCGGCGACTTTCCGGACCCGCGTGCCGACCTCGGCAAGGGCGTCGAGGGGCTCCGCGTCGGGATCGTGAGTGAGCTCTCCGGCGACGGCATACAGCCGGGGGTGGCCGCGGCGTTCCAGGCCACACTCGATCGCCTGGCCGGGGCCGGGGCCGATATCAGGGAGGTCTCGCTCCCCTCCACCGAGTATGCCCTCAGCGCCTACTACCTGATCGCCCCGGCCGAGTGCTCCGCCAACCTCGCCCGTTTCGACGGAGTCCGCTACGGCCCGCGCATCGACGGCGCCACCGTCGAGGCGATGATGTCGGCCACCCGCCGCGACGGGTTCGGGCCCGAGGTCACCCGGCGGATCCTCCTCGGCACGTACGCCCTGTCTGCCGGCTACTACGACGCCTTCTACGGGCAGGCGCAGAAGGTCCGGACAATGGTGAGCGAAGACTTCAAGGACGCCTACGCCGAGGTCGACGTGCTGGTGACTCCGACCAGCCCGACCACCGCCTTCGCCGTGGGCGAACGGGCCGACGACCCGCTGGCGATGTATCTGAGCGACATCTGCACCATCCCCTCGAACCTCAGCGGCGACCCGGCGATCTCGGTGCCGGTGGGTCTGGACGACGCCGGGCTGCCGGTCGGGTTCCAGGTGCTCGCTCCGGCGCTTGGCGAGGGCGTGATGTTCCAGGTCGCCGCCGCGGTGGAGCGTCTCTCCGGCTTCGAGAGCCGTCCGGCCCTGGCGACTTCCTTGGGGGCGGCATGAGCTACGAGGCGGTCATCGGGATCGAGACCCACGTCGAGTTGCAGACCGCCTCGAAGATGTTCTGCGGCTGCCCCACCGACTTCGGCGCCGAACCGAACACCAACGTGTGCCCCGTTTGCCTCGGCCTCCCCGGTGCGCTCCCGGTACCCAACGAGCGCGCCATCGAATGGACCGTCGCACTCGGGATCGCCCTCGGGTGCGAGATCAGCCAGCACTCCGTGTTCCACCGCAAGAACTACTTCTACGCCGACCTGCCGAAGAACTATCAGATCTCGCAGTTCGACCTGCCGTTGTGTGTGGGTGGCCACCTCGAGGTCGATCCGGGCTCGGGGGTTCGCCGGGTGGGGATCACCAGGGTCCATCTCGAGGAGGACACCGGGAAGAGCACCCACCTCGGCGGCGGTGGCCGCATCCACGACGCCGAGGGCGCCCTGATCGACTTCAACCGCTCGGGGATCCCGCTGCTGGAGGTGGTGACCGAGCCCGACATCCGGAGCCCGGAGGAAGCCCGTGCCTACGCACAGGAGCTGCGGGCGATCGTGCTCGCCCTGGGCATCTCCGACGCTCGACTCGAAGAGGGGAGCCTTCGCTTCGACGCCAATGTCTCGCTGCGGCCGGAGGGCGCCGACGAGTTGGGCATCAAGGTCGAGGTCAAGAACATGAACTCGCTCCGGTCGTTGCAGCGGGCGCTCGCCTTCGAGATCGAGCGCCAGACCGCCCTCCTCGACAAGGGCGAGGCGATCGACCAAGAGACCCGGCATTGGGACGAGGAGGCGGGCCGGACCGAGCCGGGACGGAGCAAGGAGGAGTCCAGCGACTATCGCTACTTCCCCGAGCCCGATCTCGTTCCCATCCAGACCAACCCGGAGGCGGTGGAGCGCATTCGGGGAGCCTTGCCCGAACTGCCTGCGTTGCGGCGGGCGCGTCACATCGCGCTAGGCGTCGAGCCGGCGGCTGCGGCGACGATGGCGTCGGCCGGCCTCGCCGCCATGTTCGATGACGCGGTCTCCGCGGGGGCCGACCCCAGGGCTGCGGCCAACTGGGTGACCGGCGAGATCACGGCCCATCTGAACCGGACCGGTGACGACCCGTCGGATCTCGTAATGGACGGTCGGGGCCTCGCCGAGCTGGTCGGAATGATCGGAGGCGGAGAGCTGTCGTCGACGGCAGCCAAGGAGGTCCTGATCGGGGTGCTGGCAGGCGAGGGCTCGCCCCGGGAGGTGGCCGCGGCCAAGGATCTCATGCAGATCTCCGACGAGTCGGCGATCGTCTCCGAGGTGGACGCGGTGATCGAAACCCATCCCGATGAGGTCGCCCGGATGAAGGATGGCGACGAGCGATTGGCCGGGTTCCTGGTCGGTCAGGTGATGAAAGCCACCGGCGGCAGGGCCGATCCCCGGCTCGTCGACCGGCTCATCAGGGAGCGCGTCGGTCTTTGAGTCGCCCCGCCGCGGTCGTGTTCGACTGCGACGGGGTGCTCGTCGACTCCGAGCCCCACTCCGTGGCGGCATGGCTCGACGTTCTCCGCAGGCTCGGGCATCCGGCGGGCGAGCGACAGATCGCCGAATGCACCGGGCTGGGGTTCGGTCCGACCCACGACTTCCTGAGTGAAATCGCTCCTCTGCCTCCCGAGGGCGAGGTGTGGCCGCGGCTGCTCGCCGCCCTGAATCGGTCGTTCGCCACCGGCCTGCGGATCCTTCCGGATGGGATCGCCACTCTCGAGGCGTGCGAACGAGCCGGCATCCCGGTGGCAGTGGCTACCGCCAGCCCGCGGGCTCGCCTCGAGGTGACACTGCGAGCCGGCGGGCTCGATGGCCGCTTCGCTGTCTCGGTGTCCGGCGACGAGGTCGCCAGCGGCAAACCGGCCCCCGACTGCTACCTGTTGGCGGCGGCGCGGCTCGGCGTCGATCCCGCAGAGTGCGTGGCGATCGAGGACAGCGGTCCCGGTGCGGTCGCCGCGATCGCCGCCGGAATGCGGACGATCGCGGTGGTGCGGGAAATGTCGGACAGAGAAGAGCTCGAGGCGTCGGGAGCGAAGGTGGTGGAGGTGCTGGAGGCGGGCCTGATCGGACTGTGAGCGGCCAGCGTCGCCCGTCGCCAGCCAATCGCCAATCGCCAATCGCCCGTCGCCCGTCACCCAGTGGTGGGCGGTCGGCGTGGGCGCGTCTCCCCCCGGT
>JAUYIV010000346.1 GCA_030688105.1 Actinomycetota bacterium
ACCGGGGAGCCACGCCTCGATGTCGTACTTCTTCGCCGCCGAGTCGCCGAGGTCTCCGGTGCACACGTTGACCACCCGGTAGGGGATCCCCAGCTCGCGCACCAAGGACTCCTCGATCTCGAGTATCCGCTCGAGCTCCGACCACGATTCGTCGGGGTGTACGAAAGAGAACATCTCGACCTTGTCGAATTGGTGGACCCGGAACATGCCGCGGGTGTCCTTGCCGTAGGTCCCCGCCTCCCGCCGGAAGCAGGTCGAGAATCCGGCATATCGGAGCGGCAGCGAGTCGACCTCCAGGATCTCGTCGAGGTGCATGCCGGCGAGGGGGACCTCGGCGGTGCCGACCAGGAAGAGGTCGTCGCTCAGGATCCGATCCTCGCCGGGCACGCTCACCCCCACCGCATACACCTGGTCGCGCGCTCCGGGGAAGAATCCGGTGCCGAACAGGGCGATGTCACGCACCAGCACCGGGGGGATGACCGGGGTGAAGCCCTTGGCGATCAGCCGCCCGAGCGTCCACTGGATGAGGCCGAGCTCCATCAACACCGCGGCTCCCTTGAGATAGGAGAACCGCGACCCCGAGACCTTGGCGGCAGCCTCGACATCGATGATCCCGAGCACCGCCCCGAGATCGACGTGATCCCGGATCTCGAATTCGAACGACGGCGGTGTGCCCCAGCGGCTCACCTCCGCGTTGTCCTCCTCGGTTGCGCCCACCGGCACCGACTCGTGCGGAGGATTGGGCAAGGGAGTCCAGATCGCCTCGAATCTCTCGTCCAGGTCGTCCGCCAGGGCGAGGGCGCTCTTGTACTGCTCGGCGAGCTCGGCCACGGCGTCGATCGCGCTTTGCTTGTCGCCGCCGGACAGGGAGGCGATGGCCTTTCCGGCGCGGTTCTGCTCGGCGCGAAGCTCCTCCGCCTTCGACCTCGCCGCCCGGCGCTCCACGTCCAGCGCCACCAGCGCGTCGACGTCTACATCCAGCCCCCGACGCCGGAGCGACTCGGCCAATCCCGCGGGATCGTTGCGCAGCAAGGCGACGTCGATCATGAACGGGAGGTTAGGGGGCGGAGGGGGGCGAGCCGGTGCGGCCGCCCCCGATCAAAGCAAATCTCGCCCGTCGCCCGTCGCCCGTCGCCCGCTGTCCGCGGGTGCCTTCTCTGAGGAGGTGAGAGTGGCTTCGAGGACCTCGATGCGGTTGCCGAATGGATCGTTCACGTAAATGCGGTCGAAGCCCCACAGCGGCTGATCCTCGACGGGGGCGATTCCGGCGTCGACGAGATGGCGCTTGATGGTCGCGAGATCGTGCACCAGCAACGCTGGGTGCGCCTTCCTCGCCGGCCTGAAGTCGCTCTCGACACCCAGATGGATGCGCACCGTCTCCGACTCGAACCAGCAACCACCACGGGCTCGGAGGTGCGGAGGCTTGGCGACCTGCGGGATGCCAAGTATGCCCTCGTAGAAGGCGACCGCGGCGGCCTCCTCGCCTTCCGGCATCGCCAACTGCACATGGTGGAACCCCAGCAGCGACATGAGCAGAGTATGGCGTCACCAGTTCGGCCCGGCATCGTGCCCTGCCGGGCGAGCAACAGATCGCCACCGGATGACTGCCCTACCGGCGACGGGTGACGGGCGACGGGCGAGGGCAAATGAGCCTCACGCCCCCAACGCCCGATCCACCGCCGCCTGCTCCTCGGTGGAGAGCGGTTCTATGCCCTCTCCATTCCGGACCATCTTGGTGAAGAACAGCGTCTGACGAGGCCCGTGGAGCAGGGTGATCACCAGCCCGTCCTTCCGCTCATTGAGCAGGGCGATGGAGCGAGAGAGGTGGCCGGTCCGCTCGTCCTGAGCGTCGAACGTCACGACGGCGGCGTACCGCAGCGCACCCGGCATGCGCTCGTTGAGAGAACGCACTGTGGGCACCATGCGAGCGACGGCCGCCTCCACGTTTGCCAGGTCTTCGTCAAAGCTCCGGATCGACTCGAGCAGGTTGGCGTCCTGCGGTATCGCCGCAGGCTGGTGTCGGTCGCGACTCGCCTTCGTCAACGCCACCATCGCCAGAACGAAGGCGGCAACCGCGACGACCAGAGCGACCGACTCCATCAGGCGTCTTCGTTCACGGCGAATCGGAACGTCGTCGAGTCGTTGTCGGCTTCGTCGTCATCAGAAGGGATCGACACTGTCACCTGATAGCGCGTCCCCGGCTTCACCGGCAGATCGGCGAACGTCAAGGAGCGAGCCGCACCCCCCTCGAGGCTCTCGATCTCTTGGGTGGCCGAGTACTCCTCGCCGTCGTTGGACACCAGCTGCAACGTGACGACGATCCCGGTTCGGCTCTCGTTTCCGCGGTTGTTGATCGTGACCCCCAGCGACTGGCTCGACGATACCGGGACGACCGGGAGGCCCCCGCTGACCCCGACCGGGCTCGGCTCGAGGCGGATGTCGGCAACGGCGAGATCGTCGACGGAGGCCAGTTCCGGCGTGAGGAACATCCGTCGGGCGAGATCCACCGGGTCGAAGAGGTTTTCGGAAGTCGTCGGCACGAATGCGATCGACGGGAATGGTCCGCCGAGAAGAGTCGTGTCGACGTCGGCGATCTCCGACATGAAACCGTGGTACGCCCGGTCACCGACCCGGAGGTCCACCAGGCCTCGCTGCAGCGCAGCGGCTCCATCCGAGTCGACGGGGTTCGAGGCGAGCGCCAACAGGCCGGCACGGGCTTCGCTGAGGCCGTTCCTCCACGCGGTGATCGCGATCTGCAACCACAGGTCGGCGCGCTCGAGATCGGGAGGAGGGTCGGCTGCGGCGAGCAGAGTGGCCAGCTCGTCGGAACGGCTCTCCATCTCCTCGAGGGTCTGGAGCATGCGCGGCCGGGTGAACTGCTCGATCTCGGTGACCATCTCGCCGAGGGAGTCCGCCGCCAGCGCCTGGCCGCTGGCGACCTCGTAGGCGATGTCGAGATACGCCCTGGTCACCTCGGCCTCGCCCAGGGCCCGGGTAACCCCGTACGCCGTGGCGATGATCGCCCCGACTACGACGATCACGATGATCGTGCGGCGGCGTCGCCTCCGACGCATCTCCGACGTGTAAGTCACAATCTGGTCCTACCTAGGGCATGCTCGGGATCCGTCTCCCGCTCGAGGCGCACCGGGAGACGGTACCGGTGCGCCCCACAGGATGCCCGATCCGTGGGAGAACGAGTGCGATCGCTCGGGAATGGGTTTCGAGGCGAGTCTGACCGCCCGCCACTCCCGGCTTCCGTTGGTCCACGGCTTTCAGATCATCGGAGGCGAAACGCTGCCCGTCAGGCCGCCGAGTAGGCGCCCGATCAGGGTCGCCGACGATCTCTGTCGGTCGAGCGACAGTTCGGAGGCGCGGCCGATTCGATCCGGGTAGACCCTCGTGTGTCACGACCCCACTGGAGGTTCAAGATGACTA
>JAUYIV010000347.1 GCA_030688105.1 Actinomycetota bacterium
GGCCTGAGTGATTTCCCGATGCGGGGGCCGGTCAAACCGAGCACCAGCGTTTTGGTCAGGCGCGGCGGGGAACGATCCGTGTGGAAAATCCGCGTCCGCAAGGAGAAATCGATGAAGCCGAAGATCCTGTCTGCACACACCTTGATGGGAGACCCTATCCGCAATCCCGCGGGCGAGAGTCTGGGTGAACTCAAGGAACTCATGATCGACCTCGACACCGGCCGCGTCTCGTATGCGGTCGTGTCCTTCGGGGGATTTCTTGGCCTGGGCGACAAGCTGTTTGCTGTGCCATGGACAGTCTTGGCTGTCGACACCGAGAATCGCCAGATCCTCCTCGATGTGCCCAAAGAGGTGCTCGAGAACGCTCCGGGGTTCGACAAATCGAAGTGGCCCGACGGCCCGGAGCATTGGGGGTTGGTCGACACCCACTGGTCCGACTACCGACGGGTCGTCTGAGTCACCCGGTCGGTTGCGGTCAGGGCTGGGAGGCGCCGCCGCTAGCGGCGCCGTCGTCCGCGACGGAAGCGCCGGGAGATCTCGACCTCGCTGGTCCGTTTCGGCTCGACCTTCGCCGGCTCGAAGCCGACCAGGTCGAGGAGCCGATCGTCGTTCGAGTACATCTTCACGATTTCGAAGTTGAGCCCCGAGGCTCGTTGCAGCCGTTCGACGTCCTCCACCTGGTCCCACTCGACCAGTGAGACCACCAGCCCGGTCTCGCCGGCCCGGGCGGTCCGCCCGGATCGGTGGACGAAGCTCTTGTAGTCCTGTGGCGGGTCGAAATGAAGGACCACGTCGACGTCGTCGATGTGGAGGCCTCGAGCGGCGATGTTGGTGGCAACCAGGGCGGGCAGGCGCCCCTCGGAGAAGTCGGCGAGCACCCGCTCACGATCCTTCTGCATCTTGTCCCCGTGGATCGCCTTTGCCCGCACCCCCTCGTCCTGCAGCTGCGCGGTGACCCGATCGGCGTTGGCCTTGGTGCCGACGAACACCAAGGTGCGATCGACGCTGCCGATGATCCTGGCGGCGACCTTTGCTTTGTCCATGTAGTGCACTGCGAGGAACCGGTGGGTCTGTTCCTCGACGATGTCGCTCTCGGTCACCACCTCGTAGCCGATCGGGTCCCGGAGGTATGCATTGACGAGGGAGCGTACCGCCCCGTCGAGCGTGGCCGAGAAGAGCATCACCTGTGGAGTCCCAGCTATCGACGTCATGATCGAGCGCACCTGGGGCAGGAACCCCATGTCGGCCATCTGGTCTGCCTCATCGATCACGACGCAATCGACCTGCTCGACCTCCACCGCTTTGCGGCGTATGAGGTCGATGAGGCGTCCCGGCGTGGCGACCACGATGTCGATCCCGTTGCGGAGCGCCTCGATCTGAGCACCCATGGGGGCTCCGCCGTACACCGCCAGGAGGGTCCGGCCCCTCGCCGCGGCCAGCCCCTCGAGTTCCTCGGCGACCTGGCTGCACAACTCCCGAGTCGGCACCAGCACCAGGGAGCCCGGATGCTTGGGACGCGACCGCTTGGAGCGCTCGATCATCGGGATCCCGAATGCCAGCGACTTGCCGGATCCGGTCTGGGCCCTGCCGCACACGTCGCGGCCGGCGAGGGCGTCGGGGATCGTCATGACCTGGATCGGGAACGGTTCGGTGATGCCCCGGTGCCGAAGGACCTCGATGATGGGATCGGAGACACCGAGATTCGAGAAGCTGGTCACGGTGTCTCGGGTTGCGGTCGTGTTGGTCATGGTTCCTTCTGGAGGGCTCCGATCGCGTCGAAGCACGTGCGGCGATGGGGGCGACTGACGCAGATGAGCGTGCGACGGCCAGCCGTACCAACACCTTAACCGTCGGCACGGGTCGACATGGTATTGAGCTCCATCCGGTGATGTGACCCTCGTCGCCGTGCCGACCAGAATCGCGGCTCTCCTTGGCGCCGAATCGGCGATTTCCGCCTACGCTCCCGGTAGCAGCAGTGTTCCGGCTCCTGGAGGGGGACCCGATGGGGCTCTACATGGATCGTCACGACGTCGTCGGCGCGACCCCCGAAGACCTGGCCCAGGCCCACATCCAGGACGTGGCGATCCAGGACAAGTATGGGGTTCGGTACCTCACCTACTGGTTCGACCCGCATGCCCAGACGGTGTTCTGCCTCGCCGAGGCGCCGAACGCCGAGGCGGCCCAGAGGGTGCACCAAGAGTCGCACGGGCTCGTCGCCAACCGCATCATCGATGTGGACCCGAACGTGATGTCGAATTTCCTCGGCACGATCGAAGAGTCGCGACCCGGCGACCTTCTCGCCGAGAGTGCGCTTCGAACCATTCTGTTCACCGACATGGAAGGCTCCACCGCCCTCAATCAGCTCATCGGTGACGCCCGAGCGATGGACGTGCTACGCGGCCATGACAAGATCATCCGGGATGCCTTGGCGACCAGCGGGGGCCGGGAGGTCAAGCACACCGGGGATGGCCTGATGGCCAGCTTCGCGTCGGTGGTCCGCGCCGCCGAGTGCTCCATCAAGATCCAGCAGGAGTTCGCCGCCCACCGAGATCCGGAGCTCAACGGATCGATCCGGGTCCGCATCGGCCTCGCCGCCGGAGAGCCGGTGACAGAGCACGATGACCTGTTCGGCGCCGCCGTGCAATTGTCGTCACGCATCTGTGGGGCCGCCGAGCCGGCGACCATCCTGGCCTCGAGCACGGTACGGGACCTCGCCATCGGCAAGACCTTCGAGTGGGTCGAGCCTAGGGAGATGAGTCTGCGCGGCTTCGAGGAAGCCGTGCGCGTGTACAACCTGCGCTGGGCCTAGGGCCGGTGCCCGCGGAGGCGGGATCGACTCTTTGGACGGTGGACGCGGCTCTGCCGACTTCTGCGACGGTGAGGCCACGGTCGGTTGCGAAGCGGGGCCGTCCTAGCCAACGCTCGTCAAGTCCCGCGACCGCACCGTCAAGCTCTCCGGCGACGGCTGACGCCGCTCAGCCCGCGATGACGGCCTGGGTTTGGATGGTGCGGCTCACGAGCTGGCCGTCCGCTCGGTGCAGGTCGGTCTGGACGACGATGGTGGAGCGGCCTACATGTATCGGATTGGCGGTGAGCCGCACCTGGCCCTCCGACACGGCGCGAAAGAAGTTCGTCTTGGACTCGATGGTCGAGGTGGCCGTTCCCTCCGGGAGGTTGTACACGGCGCACATGGCTCCCACCGAATCGGCGAGACCCATGAGATATCCGCCGTGAAGGACTCCTCCGGCGGTACAACGCTCGGGCCGCCATTGCGCCCGGCCCTCTATCCGATCGGCCGCTCCGGAGACGATCTCCAATTCGAGTTCCCCGGCGAAGGGCATCTCGCCTCGGATCATGTCGGTCAGGGACTGGTCGACGGCTTGGTTCTCCATGCCCCGAGACTACGAGCCCGGGCGGGCCCCCGTGAAACCGGGCCTGGCGCGTCAGGCCACGGCGAAGACCTCCCAGGGCTCGGGGACGCCCTTGAGACGATGGACTCCTCACGAAGTCGAGGCCCGACCCGGCGACGAGGTCCTTGACGGTCCGGGACACGAGTACCTCTCCGGGTCCGGCCAGTGCGACCCCCCTGTCCCCGATGTGCACCCCTAGCCCGGCCACGTCGTCACCGACGATCTCCAGCTCTCCGGTATGGAGGCAGCACCGGACCGAGATCCCGAGGGCCTCGACGCCTCGAGCGATGGCCGTGGCGCAGTTGATCGCCCGGACCGGCCCGTCGAAGCGGGCCAGGAATCCGTCACCGGTCGTGCCCACCTCGATCCCGCGCCATCGGGTGAGCTCGTTACGCACGAGGGCGTTGTGCCGGGCCAGCAGGTCGCGCCAAC
>JAUYIV010000348.1 GCA_030688105.1 Actinomycetota bacterium
TGATGAGAAGGCCGAGCACGAGCGAGATCGGGAGACTGATCAGAACCAGGGCGGTGTCGACGATCCGCTTCGCCTGGACGTATAGCTTGCGGCCCGAGAGCGGGACGGTGAGCTCCCATCCCTCGTGGAGATGGACGATGGGCAGGCGGCCGGTGTGATCCTCGTATGCCTCGGTCAATGAGCGCACCGGCAGCCCGGCGAGGTTGCAGGACGAGACGAACCGGGCCATCTCATCACTGAGCACGGCGCGCAGGTCGACCGCCAGAGTCGCCCCTCGGGGGAGCCGCTCCGGAGACGTGGCGCCGGGGTCGAGCACCGAGACGACGTCGGCATGGGGAGCGCCGAGGAGGTGATCGACGAGCTCCTTCTCGGCGGTCACGACCACGAGGGTCTCGGTCCAGGGCCGCAGCCGCCGGATCCAACGGTGGATCAGGCCGAGACCGAGCCATGCGCCCATGGTGATCAGCACGAATGCCCGCGACCAGAACGCCCTGGAGAACACGAGGGCAACCGAGGCCGTCCCGAGCATGATCAGCGACATCGAGACCGCCCGACCGTACGACGGCCTCATCACGCCACTGGCTGCGGGACGGAAGGCGATGAACAGCCCGAGAATCCCGCCACCGATGATGGCGGCGAGCATCGTCCCCGCCTGGTCTCGGGCCCGCCACGGAAGGGCATCGCCGAAGACGACGAGCGAGGCGACTTCCATCGCGATCAGGAGGGCGGCCAGGTCGAAGGCGACGGCTGCGACGAATTTGCGACGAGCCATTGGGGCGCAGAGTAATCCCGGAGGCCACCGGCGGAGGCGCCCGGCGCCTCGAGCGTTCTCTACCGAAGGGCCATGCGGCGGGCGACCTCCACCATCGTCCGCACTCCGAAGCCGGTGCCGCCCTTGGTGATGTAGTGTTCGGAGTCGCTGGCGCGTGCCGGGCCGGCGATATCGAGGTGGACCCAGTCGACGTCTCCGACGAACTCCTTGAGCAGCAGCGCGGCGTTGATTGCCCCGCCCCACCTGGGCCCGGTGTTCTTCATGTCGGCGACGTCGGAGTCGATGTTCTTGCGATAGTCCTCGGGCATCGGCATGTGCCAGACCCGCTCTCCGGCGGCCTCGGCCGCCTCCGATACGAGTTCCGCCGGCTCATCCGCCCCGAACAGGCCGGCGATCTTCTCCCCCAGCGCGACCTTGCAGGATCCGGTGAGGGTGGCCACGTCGATGACCAGGTCGGGCCGCTCCTCGACCGCCAGCGAAAGGCCGTCCGCGAGCACCAGCCGGCCTTCGGCGTCGGTGTTCAGGACCTCTATCGTCTTGCCGTTGCGGATCTCCAGGACGTCCCCCGGCCGCATGGCCGAGCCTCCGGGCATGTTCTCGGTCAGAGGGGCGATCCCGAGCACCTTCACGGGGAGGCCAAGCTCGGCGATCACCTGCATCGCCCCGAACACCGCTGCGGCTCCCGCCATGTCCGTCTTCATGGTCTCCATCCCCTCGGCGGCTTTGATCGACAAGCCTCCGGAGTCGAAGACGATCCCCTTGCCGACGAACGCCACGAAGGCCTTGGCCTGCTCCGGCTCGTAACGCAGCTCGACGAGCCGTGGAGGGTTGGTCGCCCCGAGCGAGACCCCAAGCAGGCCCCCGAGGCGCTCGGCGGCGATCTCCGATTCGTCGAGGACCCGGATGCGCAGGCCGACTCGCTCGGCGATCTCCCGGGCGATCTGGGCGAGCGCCTCTGGCGCCTTCTCCATGGACGGGGTGTTGACCAGGTCACGGGCGAGTCCGACGCCGGTGGCGATCGTCTGGCCGCGGAGTGCCTCTCCGACCGCGGCCTCGTCTGCGCCGAGAAGGACGAGGGTGGAGATGAGCGATGGCTTGGGCTCGCTCTTGTGGCGCATGAAGGTGTAGGCGCCGAGTGCGAAACCGAGGCCGACTGCCTCCGCAGCGCCCTCGATCGGCACCGAGTGCAGGGTGGTGGCCACCGTCGCCCACTTGCCGAGCGCCCGGGCGCCACTGCCTGCCGCCCTCCGCACCTCCTCGGCGTCGGGCTCGGCACCGATCCCCACGAAGACCACCCGGTGGTACGGGACGTCGCCGGCGCCGGCGAAGGACAGGATCTGTCCGGGCTTGCCGGTGAACTCTGCCTCGTCCATGAGGTGGGGCAGACGCGGCATCCGCTCAAAGATCCACTGTCCGGCGTCGTCCATTGCCCGGTCGGCGCCGACGCCGAGGATGACGGCGTCGGCGACCTCCTCCCCCTCGACGTTCCCCCGAATCTCGATCATCATCCGTACTCCTCCGGGTCGGCCCTGCTGGGAATCCATGCGGCTTCGGCGGACCGCGCCAGCACGTACAGGTAGTCGGCGAGCCGGTTCAGGTACGGCACCACGAAAGAGTCTTCGATCGCGAATTGGCGCACATGGGTCACCGCCCGCCGCTCGGCACGGCGGGCGATCGACCTGGCGAGATCGAGGGCCGCCGCCGCCGATGACCCCCCGGGGACGACGAACTCGCTCGGGAGACCGCGTTCGGCTTCGACCTCGTCGATCCGCTGCTCGAGCGACACCACCATGGAGGAGGTGGTCAGGGACACACCGGCCTCGAGCATCCCCCGGCGCTCAGGCGACGTCGCCAATTCCGCCGCCACCACGAACAGCTCACGCTGTACCTCGAGGATCTGTTCGGCGAGCCGGCCCACTGCCGCCGCCCGGGCGACCCCCAGGGCAGACACCGCCTCGTCCACCGTCCCGTAGGCATCCGGCCCGGTCTCGTCCTTGGCGACCCTCCCCCCGTGGAAGAGCCCGGTGGAGCCGTCGTCGCCGCGGCGGGTGTAGATCTTCATGGGGAGGGGAGTCTACGGGGGCGATTGGCCGCTCCCTGACAGTGGGTAATTGGCGATTGGCGATTGGCGAATACGCGGGAAGCGTGCGAGGGACAGGGCGGGGTGCGGGCAACGGGCAACGGAAGACGGGCAACGGGCAACGGGCAACGGGCCCTACCCCAATAGCATCCTGGCCAGCGCGACCGCCCCGATCGAGGTCAGCAGCGCCAGGTAAGACAGTCCCGTTGCTGCCATCACGCCGGAATAGGCCCTCTCCCGCAACGCGAAGAAGACGGCGACCATGAGCAGGAGCGACGTGGCCGAAAGTGCGACGTATGCAGACCCGATGATGAGGTCGCCGGAAGCCCACGGGAACGCCCCGAGGGCGGCGGCGACT
>JAUYIV010000349.1 GCA_030688105.1 Actinomycetota bacterium
CGCCGACCAGGCCGGCGCCGACGTCATCCTTGTGGGGGACTCGTTGGCGAACGTGGTCCTGGGGCGCGATACGACACTTACCGTGACGATGAACGACATGGTCCACCACACCCGCGCCGTATCGGGCACCAAGCCCTCGGCACTCGTGGTGGGAGACATGCCGTGGATGTCGTATCACGTGTCGGTCGAGGACGCGGTCCGCAACGCCGGCAGGCTGGTACAGGAGGGAGGCGCCGAGGCCGTCAAACTCGAGGGGGGTCGCAAGCGGCTGCCTGTGATCGAAGCGGTCTTGGACGCCGAGATCCCGGTGATGGGCCATGTCGGGCTCACCCCGCAATCCGTGCACGCCATGGGTGGCTATCGGGTGCAAGGCAAGGAGGTCGAAGCGGCCCGGGCGCTTCTGGCCGACGCCAGGGCACTCGACGCCGCCGGGGTCTTCTCCATCGTCCTCGAAGGCGTCCCCGATGTCCTCGCCGAGCTGATCACCAAGGAGGTGGGGGCTCCTACGATCGGCATCGGCGCCGGCGCGAGGGTCGATGGTCAGGTGCTGGTGTTCCACGACCTGTTGGGCCTCGGAGGGGATCGGGTGCCCAAGTTCGTCCGGCGGTACGCCGATCTGGGCTCGATGGCGGTCGAGGCGGTGACCCGGTTCTTCGAGGACGTCCAGAAGGGCGAGTTCCCCTCGGAGGCCGAGACCTACCACATGCCGGATGAGGTCGCCCGGGCGCTGTTGAGCGAGTAGACGGCTGCCCGCTGCCCGCTGCCCGCTTCCCGCGCAATCGACACCGTGAGGGGGAAGCGAGGTCGGACGGCGGATGGCGGACCGCGTTCAATCGGCTGGTGACGTTCTGGCCGTGGGCCGTGGGCCTTCCGGACGGGCGACGGGCGACGGGCGACGGTTTAGTCACGACTTCCGCGATCTACCCCTGCTGCGATACACTGCCCGCCTTCCCCTACTGCTCCTTCGGGGGCCTCCCGCCGTACGCGGGTGTCCAAAGGAGGTGGAGCGCATCGTGCGCACGTACGAGTTGATGACGATATTTCGGCCCGAGATGGCCGAGAGCGAGGTCCGCACCGAAGTGGACCGCGTGGCCAATGCGCTCGCCGAGCGTGGCGCCGAGATCACCCTGAACGACTTCTGGGGCAAGCGGCGTTTCGCCTACGAGATCAACCATCTCAACGAGGGCTACTACTCGGTGCTCCAGTTCACCGCCGACCCGGCGGCGATCACCGACATCGATCGAGCCCTTTCCCTGTCGGACCAGGTGGTCCGGCACAAGTTCATCCGTCCGGAGTGACCGTGCGGAATCTGTCACACCCGGCGCTCATATTGAGGGCAACGAATCGAGAGACCCCACCAGGGGGGACAGAGGGATAGCAATGGCAGCCAATCACGTGACGCTCATCGGCAACCTGGTCGACGACCCGGAGCTCCGGTTCACGCCATCCGGCGTGGCCATGGCGAAGGTCCGGTTCGCGGTGAACCGGCGATACCAGGACCGCAATGGCGAATGGCAGGAGGACACCAGCTTCTTCGGGGGCACCCTCTGGAGGGACGCCGCCGAGAACGCCGCCGAGTCCCTGACCAAGGGCGCCCGCGTGATCGTGACCGGAAGGCTCGAGCAGCGGAACTGGGAGACCCAGGACGGCGAGAAGCGCTCCGTCGTCGAGGTGGCGATCGACGAGATCGGGCCCTCGCTGCGGTGGGCCACAGCCGCCGTTACGAAGTCGCCACGAAGCGGCGACAGCTTCGGGGGCGGGTCGCAGCCCAGCGTGGCCGCCGCCCCGGTTGCCCGCGACGAGTATGGGCCCGACGAGGCCCCGTTCTAATCGACTTCCCCACAAGGAGGACATCAGTTGTCACCGAGATCACAGAAAGCCGCCAAGAAGCGGCGCCGCGTCCCTGAACGGGGCGGTCGCCGGCCCAAGAAGCAGACCTGCGAGTTCTGTGAGAGCCGCGATTGGAAGGTCGACTACAAGGACGTCGCGTCGCTCCGGAAGTTCATGTCCGACCGCGCCAAGATCCGCTCATCCCGGGTCACCGGCAACTGCCCGCGGTGCCAGCGCAAGATCGCCCGGGCCATCAAGAACGCCCGTGAGATGGCGCTGCTGCCGTACCTCGGCCGATGAGGCTGGTTCTCACCCAGGACGTTGCCGACCTCGGCCACAAAGGCGATGTCGTCGACGTCGCCGAGGGCTATGCGCGCAACTTCCTGGTGCCCCGGTCGCTCGCCATCAAGGCCACCCCCGGCGCCCTCAAGGATGCCGAGGCACTCCGTCAGGCGCGTGAAGTCGCCGAGGCCCAGGCGCGTGAGGCGGCCGAGCAGGTCGCCCAGGCGCTGGCCGACACCACGGTCGTGGTTGCCGCCCGATCCGCCGACGAAGGGAAGCTCTTCGGCTCGATCGGGGCGCGCGATGTCGCCGAGGCGATCGCCAAATACACCGGAGTCGCGGTCCCCGCAGATCAGATTCGCCTCGCTGGGCCGATCAAGGAGATCGGGCTGCACGAGATAGTCGTTCGTCCGTACGCCGACGTCGAAGTCCGGCTCACCCTGGACGTGATCCCTGCATAGGAGCACATGACCACACAACTCGAGCGCAGGACCGCACACGGTGTGGCGCCACCCCACAACATCGAGGCGGAGGAGTCGGTTCTGGGCGCGGTCATGCTCTCGGCCGACGCCGCCAACATCGCCCTCGAGAGCCTGCGCGCCGAGGACTTCTACAAGCCGGCCCACCAGACGATCTGGGAGGCGGTGACCGCCCTCTTCGACGGCAACCAGCCGATCGATCCGGTCACGGTGGCCGACTGGCTGCGGCGCAACGAGTCGCTCGAGCGGGTCGGCGGGGTGGGGACGATCACCCGCCTCATGGAGGGGGTGCCCTCTACGTCGAACGTCGACTATTACGCCGAGATCGTCGACGAGACATCGCTGCGGCGCCGCCTGCTGCGCGCCGGCGGCGAGGTCGGCGCCTTCGCCCTGCGGGGCGACATGCCGATCGACCAGGCGCTCGACTCGGCCGAGGCCGAGGTCTTCGCCGTGGCCGAACGACGGGTCGGCGAAGGCCTCGAGCCGGTGGGCCCCATGCTGAAGAGCGCGCTGGAGAAGATCGAGGCGTTGGGCGACGCTGGCGGATCGGTCACCGGCACCCCGACGGGCTTTCACGACCTCGACGCCATCTTGGCGGGCCTGCACCCGGCGAACCTGGTCGTCGTCGCCGCCCGACCCGGCATGGGCAAGTCGACCCTCGCCATCAATATCGCGGCGAACATCGCCGAACAGCGGAAACGGCCGGTCGCCCTCTTCACTTTGGAGATGAGCCGCGAGGAGGTCGTCCACCGGCTGCTCGCCTCGCTGGCCGGAGTCGACGCTTCCAAGATCAAGACCGGGCAGCTCGATGTCGATCGGTGGCGCAAGCTGAGCCAGGCGACGTCGAAGCTCTACGAGATGCCCTTCTACGTCGACGATTCCCACGACCTGACGGTCACCTCGATTCGCGCCAAGTGCCGGCGCCTCAAGCGGAGGGGCGGCCTCGACCTGGTCGTCGTCGACTACCTCCAGCTGATGCAGGGGCCGCGGGCCGCCGAGAACCGCCAGCAGGAGATCGCCGACATCAGCCGATCCCTCAAGAACCTGGCCCGGGAGCTCCAGGTGCCGGTGATCGGCGTGTCACAGCTCAACCGGCAGTTGGAGTCGAGGGAGAACAAGCGCCCCCGCCTGGGCGACCTGCGCGAGTCGGGCGCCATCGAGCAGGACGCCGACGTGGTGCTGTTCATCTACCGGGACGACTACTACGACCAGAACAATCCCGAGACCGCCGGGATCGCCGAGGTCGAGATCGCCAAGCACCGCGCCGGAGCCCGGGGCACGATCCGGCTGGCGTTCGCCGCAGAGTTCAACCGCTTTGCCAACCTGACCCGGCGCGACGACCCGATCTGAGTTGTTGGCGCTTCGGTTGACGCCAGCTCCTGTGCTCCTGTCGCCTTCGCCTTCTGCCGAATCCGTAGGCGTGCCAGAGATCGGGGTAAAGGGCCACCCCAACAAATAGGGTCTTTTGGCCCTATCGGGGTGTAGGTTTGCTAACGTGGGCGTCTCACAGGAGGGGGCGCCCGTCAGGGGGGTGCCAATGTCGAGCAGAGTCAGGAAAGCGGTTCGCACGCTGGTCGCGGTGAGCCTGCTCACCTCGGTCGTCGGTGCCGGTACGGCATCGTCGCTTCCACCGACCCAGTCGACCTCGACCTTCGAGAGCCTCAAGCCGCGGCTGACCGTCGTCTACGGCCTGCAGCCGGCGACGCCGGGCGTTGCGAGCGTCGAGGACTGCTGAGCCGACCGACCTCGCCCGGGTTCGCCCGGGTGGCGACCTGAGGGAGAGCGCCCCGGCCGCGCCGGGGCGCTGTCGCGCCCGGCACCCACGCTCACCGGGCGCTCGGGGATCGAAGTCGGGTGACCCGGCCCCGCAAGTGAGGCCGTCACCCCGTCCCTGGTCGCCTTCCGACGAGGGACCCGTGTCGCCGCGGTCCGTGGCAAGCTCCTGTCGATGCCCGCATACGACGATCGGACGAGCCGGGCCATCGATTGGCTCCTCGACTCCGGCGAACCCGCGGTCCGCTACCTCACCAGGCGCGACCTCCTCGACCAGGAGCACTCGACCGACCGGAAAGCGGTCCTCCGCGGACCCAAAGTCGCCGCGCTGCTCGCCGGGCAGCTATCCGACGGCGGCTTCGGTGTCCACCCCTACTCGAAATGGACCGGAGCCCATTGGCGCCTGGTGTCGCTCGTCGAGCTGGCGATCCCTGCGGGTCATCCGGGGGCGGTGCGGGCCGCCGGGCCCGTGCTCGATTGGCTGACGAGCGACGCCCATCGGTCGCGGATCACGACGGCCGATGGCCTCACCCGACGCTGCGCCTCCCAGGAGGGCAATGCCCTCGCCGTCGCCTCCCGGCTCGGGATGGGGGACGACCCGAGGGCTCGGCTGCTCGCCACGTCGCTGGTCGGGTGGCAGTGGCCGGACGGCGGATGGAACTGTGACGTGAAGGGCAAGGTCGCCTCCGTCCACGAGACCCATCCCCCGATGTGGGGCCTCCACGAGTACGGCGTCGCCACCGGTGACGAGGCGGCGGCCGATGCCGCTCGTCGGGCCGCCGAGGTCTTCCTCTCCCGGCGGCTGTTCCGGTCGAAGCACACCGGCGAGGTGATCAGGAAGGAGTGGCTCGCCATCCACTATCCACCGTACTGGCATTACGACGTGCTCCAGGGCCTGCTCGTCCTCAGTCGTCTCGGCCTGGCTGCGGATCCACGGGCGGTCGATGCCCTGGATCATCTCGAGCGCCGTCGCCTCGACGACGGCCGCTGGCGTCCCGGCGCCTACTGGTGGAGTACCCCCGGTGGGGGAGGCCGTCAGCAGGACGTCGTCGACTGGGGCCGTTCGGGCCCCAACGAGATGATCACCCTCAATGCCCTGCGGGTGCTTCGCGGCGCGGGAAGGCTCTGAGGTCGGGTGGCGGCGGCAGGTGGGCGTGTCGCATTGCGCATTGCCCATTGCGCATCGCTCACGCCTTAGAGTGCCCGCCGTGACTTTGCGGGAGGTTGGAAGCGGGAGGGGGGCGGCGTGATCTCCTTCGCCCTGCAGGCTCTCGGCTCCACGTACCAGGAGACCCTCGACTGGGCGCGCTTCGCCGAATCGCGCGGACTGGCCGCCTTCGCCATCCCCGATCACTACCTGCGCCGCGCCGACGATCGGCCCGAGCCCGCCCACGACGCCCTGGTCTTCATGGCGGGCCTGGCGCGAGACACCTCATCGATCGAGCTGGTGTTGCTGGTGAGCCCGGTTACCTGGCGGCACCCGGCGGTGCTCGCCAAGTCGTACGCCTCCCTCGACGAGCTCTCCGGAGGCCGCGTCAAGCTCGGCGTCGGGACCGGCTGGATGGAGCGGGAGCACGAGCTGTTCGGCTTCCCGTTCCCGGGCCGGTCCGAGCGGTTCGAGATGCTCGAGGAGGCGCTCCAGTACCTGCGTTCGGCGTTCTCGGACCCGCCTGTCGACTTCGAGGGCAAGCATTACTCCTTTCGGGCATTCGACATGCAGCCACGGCCACCGCTGCGGATGGTCGTGGGTGGCACCGGCACCAAACGGACCCCGGAGCTGGCCGGCCGGTACTGCGATGAGTTCAATGCCTACCCCTCCCCGGGGCCAGAGTTTGCCGCCAAGGTGGATCGCGCCCGCCAGGCGGCAACCGCAGGCGGCCGCGACCCGGCCGCTCTGCTGATCTCGTCGTCCGGTGCCCTGACATCCGCCGACACCGAGGAGGAGTATCGGGCGGCACTCGAGAAGCGCGCCGCACGGTTCGACGTGACGGTCGAGGAGCTCGAGGCGTCGATGCGGCGCCGGAACTCGCCGCGCGGGACCTGGGATCAGGTGCGGGAGGTGTTCGCCGGGCTGGCGGCTGCGGGGATGCAGCGCTTCTATATCCAGATCGCCGACGACGATCACGCCACCGTCGACCGCGCCCTGGAGCGGCTGAGAGGCTGAGTCGATGGCTCTTATGAAGCCGCCGCCACCGAGTGGGCCTGCTGGTGTCTGCCCTCTCCCATCGCCCGGCTGGGGCCGGTGAATCGCCGCGTCGGAGAGTGGTATGAGCGACTACTCAAGGTGGTCTGGGTGGTGCCGATGAAACCACGAGTCCGGGCCGGCCGCACCGTCCCACTCCACCGGAACGATGGGGGATTCCGTTCCTCCGACTCCTCCGCTGCGGCCGCTCCGGATCTCATGACAGCAGCCCCTCTCCACCGGGGGGCTGCTGCCTTTCCGGCCCGCAGCATCCGGCTTCCCGCCACCAGCCAGGGTGCCGCGGCGCACGTGCCTTCAGGTCGGACTCGAGCGGCCCCACCCTGAACTCGAGCGGTGCTCAGGCTCCCTTGGATTCCGTCGGGACGTGAAGGATGGGCACGTCCACCTCCCGCTGCAGGCGGTGGATCACATCCATTCGGATCCACCGAGAGATTCCCGGCGGGAGGGTGGCAATCACGATCGCGTCGAACGCCTGGGTCAGCATGACGTCCTTGACGGCCAGCACTGGATCGGCGTCGCCCACGACCGCGTCCACGACGTGGGCGCCGATGGCGTCGATCGCGCTCCTGGCGACATGAGCCCGCTCTTCGGCGACCTTTCGAGCCTCGCCCTCCGTCCAGATGAAGAGGTGCTCCACGGGCGTGGCCGGGACGACCAGCCAGAACTCGGCGTCCGGCTCCCGGTCCACCAGCTCCCGGACGGCGGCGATGAGTTCGTCCGAATCCGCCGTCTGGTGAGCGACGACGAGATATCTCGGCATGACCATCAGGAACGTATCGTGCCGCCGGCGGTTCATCAAGCGCCTGGCAAAGCTCCCGCACTCAACGGGCTGACCGCCCCACACCGGCAAACGCCAGAACCCGCCGGAGCACCTCTGACGGTCAGCGGTCAGCGGGCGACGGGCGGCGAGTCGGCGCGCCCTTCATGGTCACCGTATCGGTTGAACGGGTCGGTTCACAGGACCCACCAGTTCACGGTGAATGCACCCGAATGAGCGGGCTTGGCGCGAAGCAGAGAGGACCCCCGGTCGACCGGGGGTTCTCTCGTTGGCTGGGTTGGTTCGCGGTCAGGCC
>JAUYIV010000351.1 GCA_030688105.1 Actinomycetota bacterium
TGCTTCGCCACCGATCACCAGATGCGCCTGCTCAGTGTCACGACGGACCACCCGGGCGTTCGCCGCGAGGGTCGGTGGGACGAGTTCGCGGCCCGGCGCGGTTCCATCCCAACTGCCGAAGCGATCCGCGGCCAGTTCGACGACTTCATCGTGTTCGATGTGGCCCGCCGCGGCGATGACGACGGTCGCCGGGTGATAGCGCCGCGACCAGTAATCGACGATCACCTCGCGGCCCATGCCGGAGATCGAGTCCCGGGTGCCGAGGACCGGCTCGGCGAGCACGTGGTCCTCCCAGAGCGCCCGGGCGAATTGGTCGTGGGCGACGTCGGCGGGGTCGTCCTCGTTCATGTTGATCTCTTCGAGCACGACGTTCGCTTCCGAGGCGATGTCCTCGGAGCGAAAGGCCGGCCGCTGGATCATCTCCGAGAGGAGGCCGAGGCCCATCGACAGGTCCTCGTCCCGGAGCTGGGCCCAATAGCAGGTGTATTCCTTCGACGTGAAGGCGTTGGAGCGCGCCCCCACCGCGTCGAAAGCCTCGGCGATCTCGCGAGCCCCGAGGAGATCGGTGCCCTTGAAGAGGAGGTGCTCGAGGAAATGTGAGCAGCCGGCTTCGGGCCCGATCTCGTCACGGCTCCCGGTGTCGACCCAGCAGCCGACGGCGACCGACAGCACCGATGGCATGGTCTCGGTGATGACCCGAAGCCCGTTGGGCAGGGTGGTGAGGCGGTGGTCCATGGGGCGTGGATGGTACCCATCGCCCCGCCTCCCGCCTCCTGCAATCAGCCGCCAGCCTCCAGTCTCCAGCCTCAAGCAAGAAGTCAGTGGGATCGGGCCCGCGGGCGACGGGCGACGGGCGACGGGAGACGGGCGACGGGCGACGGGAGCCGGGAGCCGGGTGACCGGGTGGATGGCTTCCTACACTCGCTCCTCATGACGCGCCGCGCCCTCGCCTCGGCAGTCCTCATAGGACTGGTGTTGGCCGCCGCGACGGCGTCCTCGGCGGCGGGGGGCGAGGGCCCATCCATCCGGGGAACGCTCGAGAACGTCGAAGGAACCGAACGTGTCGCAGTGAGCGGGGTCCTCGTCACCGTGACTCGGGACGGCGAGGTGATCGGCTCGGCCGTGAGCGACGAGGCCGGGGACTGGGAGATCCCCGTGCCGGGGCCGGGACTGTACGCCGTCGAATTGGACGTCTCGACCCTCCCGGAGGGTCTCGCCCTGACCGATCCTAACCGGTCGGTGCTGCCGAGGGTCGAGGTGGGATCCTCGCAGCGGAAGGTGGTTCGCTTCAACATCGGTCCCGGGTCCATCTCGACGGTGGGCAATTGGACCCGGGTCTGGGGACTGTTCTTGATCGGGATGAAGTTGGGGGCGGTCATCGCGCTCTCGTCGATCGGGCTCTCGTTGGTCTACGGCGTGACCAAGCTCGTGAATTTCGCCCATGGCGACCTGGTCACATTGGGCGCGATGCTCGCTTTTCTCTTCAGCGCCTCGACCCTGGGCCCGGGGTGGCATCTCCTGGTGGCCGCGGTGCCGGCACTCGTCCTCGCCGGCGTCTTCGGAGCGACACAGGAGATATGGCTGTGGCGGCCGTTGCGGCGGCGACGCGCCGGGACGATCTCCCTCATCGTCATCTCGATCGGGATGTCGTTCGTGATCCGCTACGTGATCCTGGTCGCATTCGCCGGTCTGCCCCGGCCCTACCGCAGCTACGCGGTGCAGGGGCCGATCGACTTCTTCGGTGCCTCGATCGTGCCCAAGAGCCTGATCGTCATCGTTGTCGCCGCGGCGATCCTCGTCGCCGTCGGGTTGTTCCTGATGCGCACCCAGATGGGCACAGCGATGCGGGCGGTCTCCGACAGCAGCGACCTCGCCGAATCGTCGGGGATCGACGTCAACCGGGTGATTCTCGTCACCTGGATCCTCGGCGCCGGCCTCGCCGCCCTCGGTGGCATCCTGCTCGGCTTGTCGGAGCAGGTGCAATGGGACATGGGGGCGAAGCTGCTCCTCCTCATCTTCGCCGCGGTCATCCTCGGAGGGCTGGGTACCGCCTTCGGGGCCATGCTCGGCGGGTTCGTCATCGGCGTCTCGGTGGAGATGAGCACCCTCTTCCTGCCCGTCGAGTTCAAGACCGCGGTCGCCCTTGGAATCCTGGTGTTGATGCTCCTGGTGAGGCCCCAGGGGCTGCTCGGGGTCTCGGAACGGGTGGGATGATGGATTGGGTCGCCATCCTCGTCGAATCGGTGCGATCCGCAATCGGAGTCCCGGCCGCGGCGTACGCCATCTCCGCAGTCGGCCTCAACCTCCAGTTCGGCTACACCGGCCTGCTCAACTTCGGGCACGTCGGGTTCATGCTGGTCGGGGCCTACGGCATGGCCATCACCGTCGACCTCGGGGGCAACCTGTGGATTGGCGTGCTCGTTGGGATCGCGCTGGCCGTATTGCTCGGGGCGATCATCGGCATCCCCACCCTTCGCCTGCGCGCCGACTACCTCGCCATCGTCACCATCGCCGTCGGTGAGATCCTTCGTCTGGTCGTGCGCTCTCGATTTGCCGCACCGCTCACCAAAGGGATCTTCGGGATCCAGCGGTTCGCCGACGACTTCTTCGACCTCAACCCCCTCCCTCGCGGCCGCTATGGGATCGGCGACCTGCGCTTCGACCAGCGCACGGCGTGGGTGGTGATCGTGGGCTGGGCCCTCGCGGTGCTGGTCACCCTCCTCGTCCGCAGGTTGATGCGAAGCCCGTGGGGACGAGTGATCCGCGCCATCCGCGAGGAGGAGGACGCCACCCGCAGCCTCGGCAAAAACGTCTTCGCCTACAAGATGCAGAGCCTCATGATCGGGGGGGCGATCGGCGCCCTGGCCGGCGCCTACCTGGCCATCGACCAGCAGAACGTCAGCCCTGACTCCTACATCCCGCTGCTCACCTTCTACGCCTTCACCGTCGTGATCATGGGAGGCCCAGGGACACTTTGGGGACCGGTGGCGGGTTCGATCCTCTTCTGGTTCCTCTTCGAGTTCCTCGACGAGGTCATGACCGGCGCCCTGCGCGCCGGATGGTTCGGCGACGTCCTCGGTGCCACCGACATCGGACCGCTCCGGTTCGCCCTGTTCGGGATCGGGCTGATGTGGCTAATGGCCTACCGGCCCGCGGGGTTGTTCGGGTCACGGGAGGAGATGCTCATCGATGAGCGCTGAGTCCCCGTCCCTCCACGGGCTGCCGCCCGAGCCCGGAGTCCCCAAACCGGATCCGATCCTGGTCGTCCACGGGCTTCGAAGGTCTTTTGGTGGGCTCCACGCCGTGAACGTGCGGCACCTCGAGATCCAAAGGGGCACCATCACGTCCCTCATCGGCCCCAACGGCGCCGGGAAGACCACCCTGTTCAACGTCCTCTCCGGGTTCGACAAGGAGCAGGAGGGCGAATGGCACCTCAATGGAGGGGCACTGGTGGGGATTCCGTGCCACCGCCTCGCCCGCATGGGAATGGTGCGCACCTTCCAGCTCACCAAGTCGCTGGCGCGCCTCACCGTCCTCGAGAACGCGATGGTTGCGGCGCAACACCCGAAGGGTGAGAGCCTGCGGGGAGCGTTGCTCGGCGGGTGGCGAGACGTCGAGGCGAAGAACGAGGTCCGCGCCCGCGAGATGCTGCGGCGCTTCACCCTCGACCATATGGCCGATGAGTACGCCGGGAGCCTGTCGGGCGGACAACGCAAGCTCCTCGAGATGGCGCGGGCCCTGATGGTCGAGCCGGAGATCCTCATGCTCGACGAGCCCACGGCCGGCGTGAACCCGGCCTTGACCCAGTCGCTCCTCCACCACATCAAGCGGCTGCGCGACGAAGGGATGACGGTCGTCTTCATCGAGCACGACATGGATGTCGTCCAGGAGATCAGCGACTGGGTGGTGTGCATGAACGAGGGGCAGGTGATCGCAGAGGGCCCATCGCGTGTAGTCGCCCGCAATCCGGCGGTGGTCGACGCCTATCTCGGGGCGCACCACGGCGAGGTGACGCCGTGAGCGCCGCTCCCGCCATCCTCACCGCCGAGGGCATCGTCGCCGGTTATCTGCCCGGCGTCGACATCCTGCGAGGAGTCGACCTGACGGTTGGCGCCGGCGAGCTCGTGGGGGTGATCGGGCCCAATGGAGCCGGAAAATCGACCCTGGTCAAGGCTCTCTTCGGGCTGATCCCGGTGCGCGCCGGGAAGGTCGCGCTCGACGGAGCCGACATCACGGGACGACAAGCCCATGAGCTCGTGGCCCGCGGCGTCGGCTACGTCCCCCAGCTGGCCAACGTGTTCCGCACACTCACCGTCGAGGAGAACCTGCGGATGGGGCTGTTCCTGCGCCCCCACGCCTGGGACGAGCGCCTCGCGGCCGTCACCGCGGTCTTCCCCCTCCTTGGCGCGCGCGCTGCCCAGAGGGCCAACAACCTCTCCGGTGGGGAGCGCCAGATGCTCGCCATGGGACGGGCCCTGATGATGGACCCCCAGGTCCTCCTCCTCGACGAGCCCTCTGCCGGGCTGTCGCCGACGATGCAGGACACCGTCTTCGACACGGTTCGCCAGATAGCCGACTCGGGGGTGTCCGTGGTCATGGTGGAACAGAACGCGCGCCGATGCCTCCTCATCTCCGATCGCGCATACGTGCTCGACCAGGGGAGAAACGCCCACACCGGGACGGGGAAGGCCCTCCTCCACGACCCGAAGGTGATCGATCTCTACCTCGGCACCCTGGGGCGACAGCCCTGAGAGCGCGGGGTGCCCGGAAATGGATCAGGGGCCCAAATGGGCCCCTGATCCGTTGTCATGTGCTCTAACCGGACCGGTCAGGGCACGTCGACCTGACCATCGACCACGTAGGCGCCTGCGGCGTCGTACGTGAACAGGTCGTAGGTCCCGGCGCCGGGCTCACCGGCCTCGACGAAGTCCAGCACACCGCTGGCGCCGTCGTAGTCGATGTCCTCGCCGGCCAGGAGCAGGGCGCGGCAATCGGCATACCGGTTGCACTTCGTGCCGTCACGAGTGACGCCGTTCACCTCGGCCGCAATGGCCACCGAGTCGGTCGACCCTGCGGCGACGGTCGCCAGGGCGAAGGTGATCAGGCAGTCGTACGAGTGCGCCGAGAAGATCGTCGGCGTGCCGGGGGCAAACGCCTCGAACCGCTCGGGGAACGTCGGCTCTCCGCTGGGCGGCGCCAGCGACGGGTAGGTGCCCCGGATTCCGGCGAACACGGCCGGGTTGGCCGGGTCGACGGCCTCGGGCTTCACGTTGTCGACGAACCCGTCTGCCGTGTACAGCGTGACGGCGTCGGGCCCGATACCGGCCTCGATCAGCGACTGCAGGAACGGGCCGCCCTCGGCGAACGGGATGAACGAGATGGCGTCGACTCCGGCTGCGGCGATCTGCGCCGCCTCGGCGTCGAAGCTCGTCCCGTCCTTGTCGAACTCGATGAACTCCGCAACATTGACCCCATTGTCGATGAGGTTGTCGCGGATGCTCTCGGCAAGACCCCGGCCGTACTCGTCACTCCGGTAGGCGATCGCCACGTTCGTGGCTCCGTCCTCGGTGATCAAGTCGGCGTGCACCTTGCCCTGCAGGTTGTCGGGCGGAGCGGTACGGAAGTAGTAACCCCCGTCGTCGTAGGTCGTGAAGATCGATCCCGTGTTCGATGGCGAGCACATCGGCACCTCGGCGCCGGTGATCCGGTCGATAACGGCCAAGGCGACTCCGGTCGCCGCCGGCCCGATGATCGCACTGACGTCGGCGTTGAGGAGGCCCTCCACCGCGTTCGTGGCGATCTGGGCGTCGGTGCCGCTGTCGGACGGGAGCAGCGTCAGCGAGTCGCCCGCCGCGCTGATCTCCTCGAGCGCCATCTCGAGCGGGTTGATGAGCGCAGG
>JAUYIV010000356.1 GCA_030688105.1 Actinomycetota bacterium
GTCGTCGTGGTCGTCCGGTCACCGGTCCCGGTAACCGTCCGTTGAAGTCGTTGTCCGACATGCTCAAGGGAAAGCAGGGTCGGTTCCGTCAGAACCTGCTCGGCAAGCGCGTCGACTACTCGGGTCGTTCGGTCATCGTGGTCGGCCCGCAGCTGAAGCTCCACCAGTGTGGCCTTCCCAAGGCGATGGCACTCGAGCTCTTCAAGCCATTCGTCATGAAGCGGCTGGTCGATCTCGACCTGGCGCAGAACATCAAGGCGGCGAAGCGGATGGTCGAGCGGCAGCGCCCGCAGGTTTGGGACGTGCTCGCCGAGGTCATCCAGGAGCACCCGGTGCTGCTCAACCGGGCTCCGACGCTGCACCGTCTCGGCATCCAGGCATTCGAGCCCCTGCTCGTCGAGGGCAAGGCGATCCAGATCCACCCGCTGGTCTGCGAGGCGTTCAACGCCGACTTCGACGGAGACCAGATGGCGGTTCATCTCCCCCTCTCGTCAGAGGCCCAGGCGGAGGCCCGGGTCCTGATGCTCAGCACCAACAATGTGCTGTCTCCGGCCAGCGGACGGCCCATCGTCACGCCGAGCCAGGACATGATCATCGGCATCTACTACCTGTCCGAGGTCGTCGATGACGCCAAGGGCGCCGGCCGGGTGTTCGGCAGTCTCGACGAGGCCCAGATGGCCTACGACCTGGGGGAGCTCAGCGTTCACGCCCCGATCAAGCTGCGTGTCGGCGACCTCGCCGGCGATCCCGAGCTCTATCAGGAGTTGCGCGACCACCTCGGGGAGCTCATCCCGGAGGAGCCCGTCGACGGGTCGGCCGCACACGAGACCACCTTCGGGCGTGCGCTGCTCAACTCGGCCCTCCCACCCGACTTCCCGTACATCAACGGGATGGTCCTCAAGGGCGATGTCAGGCTTCTCATCGAAGAGGTCATCGAGCGCTACGACAAGAAGCAGGTCCAGGAGTTCCTCGACGGCATCAAGGACCTCGGGTTCAGCTTCGCCACGCGGGCGGGTTTGACGATCGGCCTCGATGACGTGAAGACGCCCGAGAACAAGGCCGAGATCCTCGAGGCGTACGAAGCCAGGGCCGCCAAGGTGGAGGAGCTCTTCCAGCAGGGGATCATCACCGACGACGAGCGCCGCCAGGAGCTGATCGAGATCTGGACCGAGGCGACCGACACGGTCAAGGATGCCATGGAGATCAGCCTCAAGGCCGACCGGTTCAACCCGATCGACATGATGGTGCGCTCCGGCGCTCGCGGGAACATCATGCAGGTGCGCCAGATCGCCGGGATGCGGGGCCTGGTGGCCAACCCTCGCGGCGACATCATCCCCCGGCCGATCAAGGCGAACTTCCGCGAGGGCCTGTCGGTGCTGGAGTACTTCATCTCGACGCACGGCGCCCGGAAGGGACTCGCCGACACCGCGCTCCGCACGGCCGACTCGGGCTACCTGACCCGCCGGCTGGTCGACGTGTCCCAGGAGGTGCTGATCCACGACGAGGAGTCGGAGGATGCCGGCATCGCGATCAAGGTCCGGGAGCGGGGTGAGCCGATCCGGCACCTGCGCAATCGGATCTTCGGGCGGGTGCTTGCCGAGGACATCAAGATCGGCCGAAGCCTCGTCGACACCGCCAGCGGCCGGAAGCTGCGCGCCGGCGAGCTCATCGACCGCGAGGCGATGGTTGCCATCATGGCCGCCGAGGAGGTCGAGGAGATCCGGGTGCGGTCCCCGCTCACCGACCAGTCGCGGTACGGGGTGAGCGTCGCCTCCTACGGGCTCAGCCTGGCCACCGGGCGGATGGTGGAGCCGGGCGAGGCCGTGGGCATCATGGCGGCCCAGTCGATCGGCGAGCCGGGCACCCAGCTGACGATGCGTACCTTCCACACCGGCGGCGTCGCCGGCGAGGACATCACCCACGGCCTTCCCCGGGTGACCGAGCTCTTCGAAGCCCGGTCGCCGAAGGGCAAGTCGCCGATCTCCGAGATCGGCGGCGTCATCCGGATCGAGGACGACGAGGAGGGCAAGCGCATCATCGTGGTCGACAAGGACGAGGAGGCGGCTTACCCGATCTCACGGCGTGCCCGCCTGAAGGTGAAGGAGGGCCAGGAGATCGAGCCAGGCACCCCGCTCACCGAGGGCCCGCTCGATCCGAAGGAGGTCCTCGAGATCATGGGCGTTCGGGCCGCGCAGCGGTACCTGGTGGACGAGGTCCAGGAGGTCTATCGCAGTCAGGGCGTGGACATCCACGACAAGCACATCGAGCTGATCGTGCGGGCGATGCTGCGACGGGTCCGGGTGGTCAACCCGGGCGACTCGACCTTCCTGCCCGCCGAGTTGATCGACGCCCAGGAGTTCCGCGAGGTCAACAAGCAGCTCGTCGCCGACGGCAAGAAGCCGGCGGAGGGACGACCCGAGCTGATGGGCATCACCAAGGCATCGTTGGCCACCGACTCATGGCTCTCGGCGGCCTCATTCCAGGAGACCACCCGGGTGCTCACCGAGGCGGCGCTCCAGGGCCGGTCGGACTTCCTCCGCGGGCTCAAGGAGAACGTGATCATCGGCAAGCTGATCCCCGCCGGTACCGGCGCCGACAACTATCAGGTGGTCCAGCCCTCGCTGCCCGACGCCACGGTGGTGAGCGCGCTCGGCCTCTTCGGAGAGGGCGCCGGTGACAGCGAGGCCGAGGCTCTTCCCGCCAACCCGGCGGAGTGGCTGGCCTCCCTGGGTGCCCAGGACGAGGAAGAGGAAGAGGAATAGGCGGCTGCCGGCTCCCGGCTGCCGGCAAGAACCGGAAACGGTCCGCCGGACCCGGGCGAAGGCATAGCAATACTGCTATACAGAACATAGCAGATATGCTATGCTGCCCTCATGACTGGAGCCTATCTCATTGCCGAGGCGCGGAAGCGCGCCGGGCTCACTCAGGCCGAGTTGGCGGCGCGGCTCGGAAGTCATCAGTCTGTGGTGGCCCGATGGGAGACCGGACGGTCTCGACCCGACCTCGACACGGTGATGCGCGCGGTTCGTGCTGCCGGGTTCGAGATGGGCGTATCGCTGTCTCCCGGCGACGACCACGACCTGGTGCTGATCCGCCGCGAGCTCGGGATGCAGCCGCACGAGCGACTCTCTCGTCTGGTCGGAGCGGTTCGGCGGCTCGACGCCATGGCGGCGGCCGCCCGTGGCTGAGTTCGACCCGGTGGCGATGCTCCGGGTGCTGGCGAGCCACCGCGTCGACTTCGTGGTCGTGGGCGGGGTCGCCGCCCGGCTCAGAGGCGCTCCGCTGGTGACCCAAGACGTCGACGTCACGCCGTCGAGGCGCGCCGACAACCTGAGCCGCCTCGCCGACGCCCTCGAGGTTCTCGAGGCGAGGCTGCGGACGGCCACCGAGCCGGACGGCGTCGCCATGCCGTTCGATCCAAGTCTGCTGGCCTCTGCGGCGGTCTGGACACTGGTCACGAAGTTCGGGGATCTCGACCTGGTGATGGACCCGGCCGGGACCGGCGGTTACGCCGATCTGATCCGGGGCGCGGACGAGCTGACCGTGGCCCGCTCACCCGACCTCGTGGTCGAGGTCGCCTCCCTCGCCGACGTCATTCGCAGCAAGGAGGCCACCGGCCGTGAGAAGGACCGCGCCGCCTTGCCGCTGCTGCGGAGGACGCTCGAGGTGTCGGCGGGTGCGACCGGCTAGGGCCGCCGCTCCCCGACAGCCTCATCCGGTGCGGGTCGCCTCGAAGGTGACGATGTTGCCGGTGGGGTTGACCCCGACCGCCTGCATGAAGTCGATCGACGCCGAGTTGTCGAACCTCCCCGAGCGGTGGTTGGGGTTGGTGACGGCGTCGAACAGCCAGATGGTGGCGAACCGGATGTCCCCCGGGGGAAGGCTCAAGGGGATGGTCACGTCGCCGTCCGGGGTGTGTGCCGTCATGAGCCACTCCGAGCCAGTGTCGACCATCTGGGGCGACGAGCCGCACCCCTCGAACCCACCGGTGATGGTGCCCACCCCGGTCATGAACATGTCTTCGGCGCGGGCCTCTCCGTAGACGATCATGGTGTACGAGCCGCCCACCACGGCTCCGTCCTCGATGATCACGTCGAATGGCGCGGTGAACGCGTCCGCCTCCGCCTCCACGTCCTCGAAGGAGATCCCGCTCGGGGTGGCGGTGATCGTGCCCACCCAGTGCCCATCGGTGAACCCGTCGCCGGGGTCGCGCACCTCGATGGAAAAAGTGATCGTGCCCCCGTCACGTTCGGCGGCTCCGATCACGAGGCTCTCCGAACCGGGGGCGAATCCAGACTCGACCTCGTCGTCGCTGCCGCACCGACAGCCGCCATCTTCGAGGCAGAACTCGCGGCGGAGCGACCCCGACCACGCGTGGAGCTCCTCGCCCTCGAACTGGAGGGCTCCGACGTCGGAGGTCACGCTAACCGTGACGATGTCGCCGTCGGTGGTGCGGAAACGGCTCGGGGTGGTGCGGGTGAACACCGAGCGAGCCGCAGACGACGAGAACGGCCGATCGGGGGTCACCGTGGTCACCGCGGTGCGCCAGCCTCTCCCCGGCACGTCGGGCGCGGCGAAGTCCCACTGGTCCGCCACGTCGAGAGTGGGCGACACCGACCGACGGACGATCGAAGTGGCGATCCGGCGCAGCACATCGCCGGGATCGAGGCCGGTGGCGGCGACCGCGGCCTCACCCCTTTCGGCCAGCATCGGGACGATGGCCCGCCATGGGTCGACCCCCATCGACTCGATCACCCAGAAGAAGCCGATGGCGGAGTAGTCGAGGGTGAAGAGGGAGTGCCGGTTGTTGCTCCCCCACTCGTCGAAGGATGCCCCCACGTCCGCGTCGACTCCGCCGACCCGGGCTCCCGCCCATTCGGCCGAACCCTCGAAGATCCAGTCGGGGCCGGTCAGGGCGTGGCGGATGCTGGGGGCGAGGTGATACTGGAAGCAATGGAAGACCTCGTGGGCCACGGTGCTGTCGGTGGCGTCCGGGAGAAGGGTGACCCGGCAGGCGTCGATCGTCCCCGAGGTCACGTAGACACCGCCCCGCTCCGGCGTCGCCACCCCCTCGTCCTCGAGGTCAGGGTCGGCCTCGGCGACGATTGGAAAGGGCACGTCGCCGCCGACGTGGCCGGCGATGGCCGCTCGAGCCGCGTCCACCCGTGCTTGCAGGGCAGGATCGGCACCGAGGGCCAGGGGCTGCCGGAACGACTCGATGGGCGGGTAGCCGAGGAGGGCGAGCACCGACCCATGCTGCTCCGCCGTGAGCTCTTCCCAGTGGGCGCCGACCGCCCTGATGGCGAGAGACCCATCGCCCTGCCGCGGCTCG
>JAUYIV010000379.1 GCA_030688105.1 Actinomycetota bacterium
CCTCTTGATCGGCTGGATGGAGGCCGCCACGCCCGGGGGTGTCGCCATTTCGACGCTCACCGGAGGGGTGGTCACCTTCGAGACGGTCGTGCGGATCGGGATCTTCACCACGGTCGTCGTCGGCCTGAACCTCCTCATGGGCTATGCCGGCCAGGTCTCGCTGGGGCAGGCGGCCTTCTTCGGGCTCGGCGCCTACTTCTCTGCGATGTTCACCACCCGGGCCGACTTGTTCGGGATCGGTGCCGGCATCTCCGGCCAGTGGTGGTGGCCCTGGCTCCTCATCATCGGCGGGATGGCCTTCACCGGTGGTCTGGCCTACGTGGTGGGCCGTCCCATCCTGAGGCTGCGGGGCCACTATCTGGCCATGGCCACCCTCGGCTTGGGCATCATGGTCTCGATCGCCTTCCGGGAGAACCTCGGGTTCACCCTCGGAGATCGCGACCTCACCGGCGGCTTCGATGGCATCTTCGGGATCCCCCGGCTGCGGATCGGGTCCTTCGACCTCTGGCCGATCACGAGGTACTACTACCTGGTCTGGCTGGTGGCCATCGCCGGGATCCTGGTGGGGCTGAACGTGGTGCGTTCGCGGTCGGGGAGGGCGCTGCGCGCCCTGCACAGCAACGAGCTGGCTGCCGAGACACTCGGGGTGGACACGGCGCGTTTCAAGGTTCGGGCCCTGGTGATCAGCGCCATGTACGCCAGCCTGGCCGGCAGCCTCTTTGCCCACTTCCGGGTGGCGGTTTCCCCGGCACCTTTCGGCTTCACGGCGTCTCTCGAGTTGGTGGTCATGGCCGCGGTCGGGGGGTTGGCCTCCGTCTGGGGTGCGCCCTTCGGGGTGGCGGCCGTCCTGGTGGTGCGCGAGCTACTGCGGACCCGGCTCGACGTGTTCGTGGGCGGCGCCGGTGGCCAGCAGGAGGCGGTGGCGTTCGGCATCCTGCTGGTGTTGATCATGATGTTCATGCCCGACGGCGTGGTGGCGCGCCTGCGCCAGGTCACCCGCCGGTGGAGGCGCGCATGAACGAGCGCGGCGCTCCCCTGCTCGAGGTCGATGAGGTCTCGATGTTCTTCGGCGGCCTGGTGGCGTTGAGCAAGGTGACGGCCCGGGTGCACCGGGGCGAGATCAAAGGGCTGATCGGTCCCAACGGCGCCGGCAAGACCACCCTCTTCAACCTCATCAGCGGCGTCTACGAGCCCAGCAAGGGCGACATCGTCTTCGACGGGCGCAGCATCGTGGGGCTCGAGCCGCACCGCGTCGCCCGTCGCGGCGTCACCCGCACATTCCAGAACGTCCGGCTGTTCTCGAACATGACGGTGTTGGAGAACGTGATGGTGGGGCGGCACCTGCACGCTTCTTCCGGGATGATGGCCGCGGCGATCAGCAGCCCCCGCTCCCGTATGGAGGAGTCACAGATCCGTTTCGATGCGTTCGAGATCCTCGATCGGGCCGGTCTGGCCGATCGCGCCGGCGACGCCGCCACCGACCTTCCCTTCGGGCTGCAGCGCACCGTCGAGATCGCCCGCGCCATGGCCACCGAGCCGGTGCTGCTACTGCTGGACGAGCCTGCCGCCGGGCTCAATGTCGGCGAGCGCCGTAGCCTGGCGGGCCTGATCGGGCGGATCAAGGAGCAGGGAACGACGGTGATCCTGGTGGAGCACGACGTCGAATTCGTGATGGGGCTGGTCGACGAGCTGATGGTGCTCGACCACGGGGCGGTGATCGCCGACGGCTTGCCCGCCGACGTGCGGTCCGATCCGGCGGTCATCGCCGCCTACCTGGGGGAGTCCGAGGAATGACCGCCGGCCTCGAAGTCACCGGCGTCAGCGCCTACTACGGGAAGATCCGGGTGCTCGAGGAGGTGTCCTTGCGCATCGAGCCCGGGGAGATCGTGACGCTGATCGGCGCCAACGGAGCCGGGAAGACCACGTTGCTGCGGACGGTGTGCGGAATGATGCGGGCCCGGGGGGGCAGCGTCACCTTCGACGGCAAGGACGCCACCCGCGTTGGCGCGGAGCGGCTGGTGGCCCAGGGCATGGCCCACGTCCCGGAGAACCGTCAGCTGTTCGACACGATGACCGTGGACGAGAACCTGGTGCTCGGCGCCTACCGCCGGTATCGCCGAGCGGGCCGCTCCGCGATCGACAAGGACCTGGATGCGGTCTTCGAGATCTTCCCCATCCTCCGGGAGAGGCTGGAGCAGCAGGCCGGGACCTTGAGTGGTGGCCAGCAGCAGATGCTGGCCATCGGCCGCGGCCTCATGGCCCGTCCCCGCCTGATGCTCCTCGACGAGCCCTCTCTGGGCCTGGCGCCGCTCGTCGTGCGCGAGCTGTTCGCCATCATCGCCCGGCTGCGCGACGAGGAAGGCATGACCGTGCTGTTGGTGGAGCAGAACGCCCGCGCCGCCCTCAAGCTGGCGGATCGCGCCTATGTCATGGAGGTGGGGTGCGTCGCCTTCGACGGCAGCGCCGACGCCCTGCTGGCCGATGAGAGAGTGCTCGCCGCCTACCTGGGCGGGAGTCGGCCGCCCTCGCGATAGGTCGGCCGCCCTGCGGGCGGCCTCCCGCGATAGTCGGCCGCCCTGCGGGCGGCCTCCCGCGATTCGCAATTCGTAGGTCCCGCGGCCCGCGGCAGCCCGACTCGGTGGGCATCTCGGTTGGCGAGGGAGCGCCGCTCGGCGCAATTCGAAAGACGGGCCGAGCGCCCTCGGCGCGACTCTTCAGCATATTGCGTATTGCGTATTGCGTATTGCGTATTGCGTATTGCGTATTGCGCAGCAAGGCCTAACCCAACAGCTCCAGCATCGGCCGCAGCTTGAGCCTCGTTTCGTCCAGCTCGGTTGCCGGGTCGCTGTCGGCAACGATTCCGTTGCCCGCGTAGGCGATCGCCTGATTGCCCCTGATCAACGCGCTGCGGAGGGCCATGGCGAGCTCACCCGTGCCCGACGGGTCGGCCCACCCGATCCCGCCCGAGTACCAGCCGCGGTCGATTTCCTCCATCTTCTCGATGAACGACAACGCATCGCCGCGCGGCGTCCCGCCCACGGCGGGGCTGGGATGCAGCGCATCGGCGAGCGCCAGCAGACGGGCGTCGGTCGTTCCCCGGATCGGGGTGGCCAGGTGCTGGACGGTGGCGAATCGCTGGAGCACGGGCATCGGCGAGCGCTCGAGCGACGTCGCCAGCAACCGCAGCCTCTGCACGGCGTCCTCCACGACGAAGCGGTGCTCCTGGCGGTCCTTGGCGCTGCCGAGCAGGGCGTCGCCGAGCCGGCGGTCTTCCTCGGCATCTGTGCCGCGGGCGGCCGAGCCGGCAAGGGGGGCAAGGTGAAACTGGTGGTCCTCGCGGGCGACGAGCAGCTCCGGGCTGGCGCCGATGAAGGTGGCGCCACCCTCCTGCCATCCGAAGACCCGGCACTCCGGATACCGATCGCGTAGGGCGGAGACGAGGTCGAAGGCCTCGATGGGAGCGTCGGCGCGGACCACGACCGATCGGGCCAGGACGACCTTCTGCATCGACCCGGCCTTGATCGCGGCAACGGCCTCGTCGACGAGCCCGATCCAATCGGTAGGGGAGGGACGCGGCTCCACCGCATGATCTCGCGGCCGGTCGTCGGGGGTCGGAGGAGGTGCCTTGAGAGTCGCCGCCAGCGTGAGGAGGAGATGGCCCTCCGCGCCGGGGGGCAGGGCGATGAAGAGGCGCGACCTCCCGGCGCTCCTGACGATGGCGACCTCGGGTACCACCAGGGTCGCCGAGGGGAAGCCTTCCCAATCGGGCCCGTGAGCGCCGTCCTCGTCGAAAGCGAATCCGACGAGGGCAGGAGTCCCGGGAGGGATCGACCGCAGGCCGGCATCCAGGCGGAGCAACCGGCCCGGTCCCGAGGTGGAGACGCGATGGGCCGCCCCGAGGGTGCCGATCACCGGGCCCTCCGGTGAGGCATAGAAGGCGGCGTGGCCGAAGGCAGACCATCCGGAGCGGACGAGGTCGAGGGGGTCGATGCCGACCTCGGCATCCGCGATCCTCAGGCCCGGCGGGAGCGTTCGCAGCCGTCTGGCGAGCGAGGCGAGGATCGGGCGCGGGATCAGCATCTCGAGCGTGATGGTACCGACGCCCTGGAATGGGTCAGCGGGCCGCGTGCCATGTGCGGTCGAGTCGGCTGTCGATCCTCAGCGACCGGCCGCAGGTTGCAGGCCGTCCCCGGCCTAAGGCCTTCGGGCCGCTCCAGATCGGCTCCCGCGGGCTCCTACAGCTCGATCGGTTTGCCTTCCGGATCGTGGAGACGGTCGAACCGTAGGTCGCCCGTGTGCCGGCTCCGAGGTGCTCCTCGTACCAGAGCGCGAGCATCCCGGGGTCGCGGGCGCGGGAAAACACGCCGCCGATCCCATTCACCTTCTCGATCGGGTCACCTTCTTCGGCGCCGCGAGTGCTCGGCCCCTTCGGGTCGGCATGGTCTCACTTCGCCGGGTCGGTCAGGCGGCCCCGTGAACGGTCTTGTACTCGGCCAGGAGCCAGAACAGGCCACCGGCGATGAAGTACGGAACCGCCCCCTGCCCCACGAAGGCCAGCTGAACCCACACGTCGTCGCCGACGGCGTCCTTGGCCGAGCTCCAAGCGCCGATGAAGACGATGAACCCCAGCAGCAGGAAGAGCCCTGCCAGGATCGTGGCGAGCAGCACGAGCCCCTTGGGGACTCCTCTCTCGGTGAAGCTCGACGGTGCGGTCATTCCCAACTCCTTTGTGTCGGATGACGTAAACCTACGCTTCGCGGCGGAGCCGTGCCATAGCAGTTGTCGGCTGATCTTCCCGGCGGCTGATGGTCATTTCGGAGCGCTGCACCGGGAAGGCCGCGGTCGTCGCTCAGAGATCCGCGACCGCCCGAGCCACCGCAGCCCGAAGGTCCCGATGGAGCAGCATGTTCTCGCCGCGGTCGGTGCACACCTCCAACAGCCGCGGCCCGGGAGCCTTGGTCGCGATCACCTCCGCAAGGGCTTCGGGGTGGTCGATGCGCTGCGCGGCGACTCCCAAGGGAGGGGCCACCTCGGTGAAGTCGAGCCCGTGCGGGGTGGCGAAGTGCCGCTCGAAGTGGGGATGGCCCTCCTGTGGGAGGAAGTGGAAGATCCCGCCCCCGTCGTTGTTGACCACCACGATCGTTGCCGGGATGCCCAGCCGCCCCGCCGTGGCCAGGGCGCCCAGATCGTGGAGGACCGACAGGTCCCCGGCGAGGACGATGGTCGGCTCGCCCGAGGCCGCCGCCGAGCCCAGTGCCGCGGAGATCAGGCCGTCGATGCCGTTGACGCCGCGGTTGCCCATGACCCTGACCCGGCGATCGGTCGATTCGAGGAAGGCGTCGACGTCGCGCACCGGCATCGACGACCCCACCCAGAGGGTGGAGCGATCGGGGGCGGCTCGGCCGACGAGGCGGGCGACCGCCGGCTCGTTGGGGAACCGGGCCTCTTCGAGCACGGCGCCGATGGCGTCGGCGGCAGCTTGGTCGCCTCGGCGCCATGCCTCCAGCCAGGAGGGGTCCGACGGGGTGTCGATCGTCTTCGCCAAGGCTTGCAAGGTACGGGCCGGGTCGGCTCGGATCACCGTGGTCGCCGACGCCATCGGGTCGCGCCAGCCGGCCGGCTCGACGAGGACCTGGGGCACGCGCCGAGCCGACTCGAGCCACTGCCAGATCGGTTTGGAGGTCGGAATGGCCCCGACGCGAACGACGAATTCCGGGTCGACCCGGTCGAGCCATCCCTCCCAGGCCAGCGGGTCTCCGGCGGCGATTACCGCGCTCCGGTCGTGGGTCCCGCAGCGCAGGCCCGACAGGGCGTCGGCGAGTATCGGCCATCCGGCTGCCGCGGCGAGTAGCGGGGCAGTGGCCGGCACTCCGGGGTCGTCTTGGGGGCCGACGACGATCATCCCGCGGCGCCCCGCCGCCGCCGCGGCGATCTCGGCGATGGCGTCGTGGGGGGGATCCAAGGGGGCGAAGACGACCTTCGGCGGATCGGGCGTCTCCGGTGGTTCCGCCGAGGGCATGAGTGGCTCGCGGTACCGCACGTTGAGGTGCACCGGTCCCGCCGGGACATCGGTGGCCTCGGCCACCAGCCGGGCGGCGAGAGCCACCACGCGGGCCGCCGGGGCGCCGGCGGCGGCCTCGACGTCGTGCGCCCATTTGACGGTCCTTCCGAACAGCCCCTGCTGGTCCATGGTCTGCGGTGCACCGAGGTCGCGCAGCTCGTAGGGACGGTCGGCGGTGAGGGCGATGAGGGCGGCTCGGGCGTGGCGGGCCTCGGCGAGCGCCGGGTGGAGCTCGGCGGCGGCGGTGCCCGAGGTGGTGACGATCGCCACGGGCTCGCGAAGTGTCCGGGCGATCCCCAGGGCGAAGAAGGCGGACGAGCGCTCGTCATGGTGCGACCAGTCGGCGACCGAGGGTTCGTCGGCGAACGCCAGGGCGAGGGCGGTGCTGCGCGAGCCGGGGGTGATGCACACGTGCCGTACCCCGAGCCGGGCGAGGGCTCCGACCAGCGGGATCGTGAACGCCGAGCTGTGATCGGTCACGGGGGGACGCTAATCCGCCTCCAGCCTCCAGCCTCCAGCCTCCAGCAAGAATCAGGAATCAAGACCAGAGAAGTCTTGGCTCCTGCCTCCTGGCGCCTGACCCCTCGGGTTACCGTCGTCCGTCGCCCGCAAGAATCAAGAGTCAAGAATCAAGAGTCAAGACGAATCAGGAGCAAGAGTCTTGGCTCTTGACTGGCGGGAGGCGGGGGGCGGGAGGCTCTCTCCGGTCAGCCTCCCACGGGGGTTGGGGTGGGCGCCACTGTCTGGATCAATCTCAACAGGTCGGCGAGGTCGTGGACCGGCACCAAACGGGAGCCTCCCGCCTCGGTCACTTTCGCTGCGGTGTCCCGGCTCTCCAGCGGTGGGAGGGTGATCTGCACGGGGATCGGCCCGCCGCCGCCCGGCTCGGAGACGACGGCGAGGTCGTGGTGGTCGGGAGGCCCGCCGAGGTCGACCTCGTAGCCGAGGCGCACCAGTACCTTCGCCAGGGCCGTGGCGAACAGCAGTGGGGAGATGTCGAGGAAAACCCGCGGCGCCGTCGTGGACATGTGGCCCCATTCGATCAGCCGGCGTCTGCCCCGTCATCACCCCAATTGGGGACTCTCTTTGTCCCGGTTCCTATGACTACTGCCTCTTGGACCGTGGAAATGGCACCGTCCGCCGGTTGCCCGCTCGGTCCGGCGCGTGTAGGTTCGCTACGGGGGGAACACCCCCAGGGGAACGCCAATGAAGGGTCAGATGAAACTGGGTGCCGGCGCGGCCGCGCGGAAGTTCCCCAGGACTCCCGTGGCGCTCATCGTAGAGGATCGAGCCCTGCTCGCCGAGAGCCTGAAGTTCGCCCTGACCTCGTCCGAGGTCCGCGTCGAGACCATCACCACGCCCTCGCTCGAGATCGTCGCCGACGCCGTCGACCGGGCCCACCCGACGGTGGCGCTGGTGGCGGTGGGCATCGGGCGCGGCCGCCTCACCGAAGACGTCATCGGCCTGCTCTGCGATCACGGCATCCCCACCATCGTGATGACCGGCGGTGAGGACCGGCTCCGCCTGGCTCGCTGCGTCGCCGTGGGTGCGGTCGGCATCGTCGACAAATCGATCGACGTCGAGACGCTGACTCACATGATCCGTCACGCCGGGGGGATGGACTCGCTGCTCAGCGCCAGGCAGCGCAACGAGTTGGAGGACGAGCTGCGTCGCCACCGATCTCGGATCCGGGAGCAGATGGAGCCTCTCGAGCAGCTCACCCCGCGCGAGCGTGAAGTGTTGATGGATCTGACCCGCGGCCTATTGGCCAAGGAGATCGCCGACCGCTCCTTCGTGTCGATCAGCACCGTCCGATCTCAGATCAAGTCGATCCTCGCCAAGCTCGGCGTCCGCTCACAGGTCCAGGCGATCGCCGTTGCCACGAAGTCGCATTGGTTCGCCGTCTCCGAGTCGGAGTTCGTCGCCTCCTGACCACGGGCATTCCCCAATATTGGCGATGCATCGACTACGGCGACGCCCGAATCTGGTGCCACAGGGCGTCGTCGGCGCAGACTCGCCCGCGGACGAGAAAACAAGGAGAGGACAATGCACCTTTTGCGTGGTATTGCCATCCGACTCCGCCGTGAGGACGGGGCGACGATGGTGGAGTACGGGCTCATGGTCGCGCTGATCGCGGTGGTCGCCTTGCTGGCCGTGACTGCCCTCGGTGTCAGCGTCAGGGACATCTTCCAGGGTATCGCTGACGCCCTCTAATCCGTCACCGGCCCCGGGCGGGCAAGCCCGCCCGGGGCACGAACGGTGGTCATATTATGAACCCTTCATCTGCCACGAGCCGCCGCGCTCTCCACGCCAACGACCGGGGAGCCGCGCTAGTAGAGATGGCACTCTTGCTTCCGATACTCGTGTTGCTGCTGTTTGGGATCGTCGAGTTCGGCCGGGCCTACAACGCCAAGATCACACTGACCCATGCCACCCGGGAAGCGGTGCGCGTCCTCTCGCTCACCGGTGACGCCGATGCCGCCGCAGCGCGGCTCCTCGCCTCTTCGAGCCCGCTCGACACCGACCTGATCGGGGTCTCCTCCACCGAATGCGTGAGGGGCGAGCCGACCAGCATCACCGCCACCTACCCCTTTTCATATGACATACCACTCTTCGGCTCGGCCACTATCACCATGGACTCGACGGCGGTGATGCGATGCGGAGGCTGACCCACGACGATGGCGCCACCATCGTCATTGTGGCCATCGCCATGGTGGCGCTCATCGGCATCGTCGGCCTGGTGATCGACGTCGGCCTGATCTTCGGGGAGAGGCGCCAGCTGAGCCGCGGCGCCGATGCCGCAGTTCTCGCCGTCGCCGCCGACTGCGCCACCAAGGCCAAGCCGTGTGACGACGCCACCGCCCTCGCCACCGGAGAGGCCTACGCCGACTCGAATGCGGACGACGGGGCCGCGGCGATCGACGCCATGGATCTGGACACCGCGGAGCAGCGGGTCTGGATGCGCACCAAGACCATCGACG
>JAUYIV010000383.1 GCA_030688105.1 Actinomycetota bacterium
TGCCGGTCGAGGTGCTCCTCGAGTTGATCGAGGTGGACTTCGGGGCATGGGAAGGACTGACTCCCCACGAGATCGCCGAGCGCCATCCCGAGGACTGGGCTGCAGTGTTCGAGGCGGGAGAGGATCGCCCCCGCGGCGGCACGGGGGAGACGTTCGCGGCGGTGGGTGACCGCCTCGCCGGAGTGATCGACCGCATGGAGCGCACCCATCCCGGTGAGCGAATCGCCCTCTTCAGCCACGGGGGCGCGATCTGGTCGCTCACGGCGCGCATCCTCGGCCTCAGTTGGTCGAGTTGGCGGCGCCTGGCGATGCCCTCGAACACCAGCGTCAGCCACATCCGCGTCGAGAGCGGCAGGCACATGCTGGTGGACTACAACGTCTGACGGCCGGGCTTCGCCCGGCCGGTTGACGGCCAACGGCTGACGGCCAGAAACTCACCGACACCTGCCACGCGCTCTGGCCGTTGGCCGGTGGCGGTTGGCCGTCGGCCCGGCTGTGAAGATGCGCGAAACTCACGGGCGTGCGCGTCCTCCTCGTCACCAACGACTTCCCGCCAAAGGCCGGGGGCATTCAGCAGTACTTGAACGGCCTCGTGGAGGCGTTCCCCGGTGACATGCGGGTACTCGCACCCCAGGACGACGGCGGCGCGGATCGAAAGGGAGTGGTGCGCGGCGATCGGCGGTTCATGTGGCCCACCCGCAGGACCACGCGCTGGGTGGCGCGCCATGTCGCCGAGTTCGGCCCGGACGTGGTGCTGTTCGGGGCACCTCACCCTCTGGCGCACATGGGACCGCGACTGCGCCGCGAGACGGGCGTCCCATATGCGGTGCTCTGCCACGGGGCGGAGGTGACGGTGCCGGCGGCCTTCCCGATCACCCGGCAGCTCCTGAGGTTCCCGCTGCGCCGGGCCGACGCTCTGCTGGCGAACTCGAACTACACCGCCGGTCGGGTCGAGCGCCTCACCGGCAGGCCGGTCCTCGTGGTCGGCGTCGGTGTGGACCCCTCCTTCGCTCCAGGCGCGGGGCCCTCAGAGGTGGTCGTCGGCTGCGTCAGCCGCTTCGTGCCCCGGAAGGGGCAGCGGCGGGTGCTCCGCACGGTCGCCGCGTTGCGACGCGACGGCAGGGCTCTCCAGGTCCTGCTCGTGGGGGCGGGACGCGACGAGGGGGACCTCCGCCGGCTGGCGGCGCGCCTCGGCGTGCCAACCCGGTTCGAGGTCGACGTCCCGTACGCCCGGCTCCCGTCGCTGTACCGGGAGATGTCGGTGTTCGCCATGCCTTGCAGATCGCGGTGGTTCGGGCTCGAGGTCGAGGGTCTCGGTCTGGTGTTTCTCGAGGCGGCCGCGTCCGGACTTCCGGTCATCGCCGGCGACTCGGGTGGTGCTCCGGAGACCGTCAACCCCGGCGTTACGGGCTTTGTCGTCGATCGAGACGCCGCGTTGGCCGACGCCCTGCTCCGGCTGGTCGCCGACCCCGGACTGGCTTCGGCCATGGGGGAAGCGGGCCGTGCCCGGGTGGAGCAGCGCTACACCTGGCGGTCGGTCGCGGCGCGATTCGAGGAAGGATTGCAGCGGGCGATCAAGGGATAGAGAGGTCCTGGCGGCGCCCGGCGTCCTTGACATGCCGGTTGTCCGGCCGTAAACCCTTACTGCTGTTCCCCTCCCCGCGGAGACCATGCCCTCCAAACTCGTCATCGTCGAGTCGCCCGCAAAGGCGCGCACCATCGCCGGGTTCCTCGGCGGTGAATTCATCGTGGAATCTTCGATCGGCCATGTGCGCGACCTCCCCCGCAGCGCGGCCGACATCCCCAAGTCCCACAAAGACGAGCCATGGGCGCGTCTCGGGGTCGACACCGCGAACGACTTCAAGCCGCTGTACGTCGTACCGAAGGAGAAGAGCGCCCAGATCACCAAGCTGAAGAAGCTCATCAGGGAGGCCGACGAGCTCTACCTCGCCACCGACGAGGACCGTGAGGGGGAGTCGATCGCGTGGCACCTCATCGAGGTGTTGCACCCGAGGGTCCCGGTCAAGCGGATGGTGTTCCACGAGATCACCCCCGATGCGATCCGGCACGCCATCGACGCCCCCCGCGAGCTCGACCGACGGCTGATCGATGCCCAGGAGACGCGGCGAATCCTCGACCGCCTCTTCGGATACGAGGTGTCGCCGGTGCTGTGGAGGCTGATCCGCCCCAAGCTCTCCGCGGGCCGAGTTCAGAGCCCGGCAATTCGGATCATCGTCGAGCGAGAACGCGAACGGATGCGTTTCCACGCCGCCCAGTACTGGGACGTGGCCGGGGTCTTCGCCACCAGCGAGGGCTCGTTCTCGGCGGTCCTGGCGGCCCTCGACGGAGCCAGGGTGGCGACGGGCAAGGACTTCGACAGCGTGGGTGCGGTCGCCAAGGGGGACGTCGTGGTGCTCGACCGCGCCGGCGCCGAGGCGGTGGTCGCCGACCTCGCCGACTCGGACTTCTCGGTTCGGCGGGTCGAGAGCAAGCCCTACAAGCGCTCGCCGTACCCGCCGTTCCGCACTTCGACCCTGCAGCAGGAGGCCGGCCGCAAGCTGCGGTTCGGCTCGCAGCGGACCATGCAGGTG
>JAUYIV010000389.1 GCA_030688105.1 Actinomycetota bacterium
GATCACGAACTGCGACGACTCGTGGTGGTGGTCACCGGCCGCGGGGCGGCCTGGCTGGCGCTCGCCCGCTCCCTGCCCGCGGGCGCGCGACGCCGGCTCGACGGGCTCGTCGCCCGGCGGGCCGCGGGCGAGCCCCTCCAGTACCTGGAGGGGACGGTCGATTTCGGCCCCCTCACCCTGAAGATCGACCAACGGGCCCTGATCCCCCGCCCCGAGACTGAACGACTCTGGGAAGAGGCAGTCCGCTCGCTCGGGAAGGCCGGCCCCGCGACCGTCATCGTCGACCTCGGGACCGGTTCGGGATGCCTGGCACTCGCGCTCAAGCACGCCTTTCCGGAGGCCCGGGTGTTCGGGACGGACAGCAGCGAGGATGCCCTGTCACTGGCCAAGGAGAACGCGACGCTCACCGGGCTCGACGTCGCCTTCCTCCATGGCGACCTTTTCCAACCGCTTCCGGCCGAGATGGCGGGCCGGATCGACCTCGTCGTGTCCAATCCGCCTTACGTCGCCGAAGGCGATGACCTTCCCGTCGAGATCCGCGGCCACGAGCCCCACGAGGCGCTGTTCGCCGGGCCCGAGGGAACCGAGATCCTTGCTCGGATCGCCGACGAGGCGTACTGGATGGTGGGCGTCGGGGGGTGGGTGCTGTGCGAGATCGGCGACGGCCAGGCCACGGCGGCGCTTCGCCTGTTCTCGGCCTTCGACCGCGAGGTGCGCCGGGACCTGGCGGGCCGCCAGCGGATCCTGGTGGCGCGCAAGGGGGCATCGTGTTGTCTCTAGGGCGTCGGCTTCGCCGCTGCCGCGATTCGCGATTCGCGATACGCGATACGACCGAGCCGGTCCGTCGTATTGCGCATTGCGTATTGCGTATCGCTGACGGGCAGTGCCGATGAGCTCTTCACCCGTCAACCAAGCTCTCGACGCGCTGCAGCGCGGCCTCCTCGTCGGGGTGCCCACCGACACCGTTTATGGGGTGGCGGCCGACCCGTTCAACCGTGAGGCGGTCGCTCGCCTGTACGAGATCAAGGAGCGTGATCGGTCCAATCCGATCCCCATCCTCGGATCCGCTGCGGACGCCCTTGGCTCGATCGCAATGCTCACCGGTGATGCCGCCTCAGCGGCGGTGCGCCACTGGCCTGGAGGGCTGACGCTGGTCGTGCCCAAGGCCGAAGGCGCCCCGGCTTGGATCGGAGACGACCGCAACACGGTGGCTGTTCGAGTCCCCGATCACCCCGTAGCGCTCGAGCTGCTGCGGTCGGCAGGCCCACTGGCGGTGACGAGCGCCAATCGCAGCGGTGAGCCGCCGACGCGGACCGCCGCGGAGGCTCGCTACTCGCTCGGGTACGGGGTGGCCGTGTGCCTGGAAGGAGAGGCCTCACTCGGCGAGGCATCGACGATCGTCGACTTTTCGGGGGCCGAACCGGTCCTGCTCCGGCAAGGGCCGGTACGGTTGTGGTCCTCGTGAGCCGCCAGAAGGGGACCCGTCGACCTCCGAAGGTCGAGCGTGAGGCCTACCTCGCCCAATACACCCGCCGCAAGACGGCCCGCGTCGTGGCCCGGGCCGATCGCTTCCGCGATCCGGAGGCGAAACCGCGTCCTTGGAGGGCCGTGGGGTTCGCCACCCTGATGCTGATGTTCGCCTACTTCTCGGCCATCGGCGCGGTGTTCGCCTTCGACGCCGGCGAGACGAGCAATGCCTGGGCCGGGGTCGCCACGGCTCTGGCGATCGCTCCGCTGTCGTTGGTCGTGCTCGGAAAGATGTCGCGTGCCCCCACCCCGATCAAGACGGGGTTGGTGGTGGCTCCCGCCGCGATCTCCGGGTTCGTCCTGTTCGCCGGGCTCACCCGCGACCCGGCGAGCGCGCTCGTCCTGAGCTTTGGCGTAGCCGGTGCCCTCACCCTCAGGTCCGACCCCGAGCTCCACTCGGTGTGGCGTCGCATCGGCACGGTCGGCTTCTTTCTCCTCGCCACCTTCCTGCTCCGCTTGTTCGCTCCCGACGCCGCCGCCACGATCGCCCCCCTGTTCGCGTACACCGCGAGCTTCCTGACGGACATGGTCACGGAGCGGGAGGCCAGGAAGGGCCAAGAGCCAAGAGCCAAAAACGCGTGAAGCGCGACTCGTGATTCTTGGTTCTTGGCTCTTGATTCCCGCCTCTCTCCGTTAAGTACCCTGGGGTCCCCCATCCAGGAACCCACATTGCTCGGCCCTCCACTCCACGAGGTCGACCCTCAGATCGAGTCCCTGATCCGCAATGACGTGGAGCGGCAGCGCACCCACATCCAGCTCATCGCTTCGGAGAACTTCGTCTCCCGTGCGGTGATGCAGGCGTCCGGGTCGGTGTTCACCAACAAGTACTCCGAGGGTTATCCGGGCAAGCGTTACTACGAGGGATGCGAGTTCGTCGACGAGATGGAATCGCTCGCCATCGAGCGCGCCAAGGGACTGTTCGGCGCGGAGCACGCCAACGTCCAGGCGCACAGCGGTGCGCAGGCGAACATGGCCGTCTACTACGCACTCCTCGAGCCGGGAGACAAGATCCTCGGGATGCGCCTCGACCAGGGCGGCCACCTCACCCATGGATCACCGGTCAACTTCTCGGGAATCCTTTTCGACTTCGCCGCCTACGGGGTCGATCCCGAGTCCGAGGTCGTCGACATGAATGAGGTCCGCGAGGTTGCCCTGAGGGAGCGGCCCAAACTGATCGTGGCCGGGTACTCGGCATATTCGAGGATCCTGGATTGGGCGGCATTCCGGGATGTCGCCGACGAGGCGGGAGCGGTCCTGATGGTCGACGCCGCGCACATCATCGGCCTCATCGCCGGCGGTGCCCATCCCAGCCCGGTGCCATACGCCCAAGTGGTCACCGCGACGACCCACAAGGCGATGCGCGGACCGCGCGGCGGCATGATCCTCACGACCGGAGAACATGCCGCCGCGATCGACAAGGGGGTGTTCCCCAACGCCCAGGGCGGGCCCTTGAACAACCACATCGCCGCCAAGGCGGTGTGCTTCCAAGAGGCGGCCGGAGACGACTACAAGGCGTATGCCCACCAGATCGTGGCCAACGCCGCGGCGATGGCGGAGGCGGTCGGCGAGGGAGGAGTTCGGGTGGTGTCGGGGGGCACCGACAACCACATGTTCCTGGTCGACCTGCGATCCGTCGACGAAGACCTCACCGGCAAGGAGGCCGCCGCCCGGCTATACGACGTCGGGATCACGCTCAACTTCAACACGATTCCCTTCGATCCGCGACCGCCGTACCGGGCATCGGGGCTTCGAATCGGCCTCCCGGCGGCGACGACCTGCGGCATGAAGGAAGGAGAGTCGAAGGAGGTGGGGAGCCTGCTGGCTCGTGCCCTGTTCGAGCTTTCCGACGAAGCCGCTCTCGCCGACGTCCGGAAGCGGGTCGGCGAGATCGCCGAGGCGTTCCCCCCGTATCCGCCGGATTTCCCCGGACATGTGTGAGCACGGCCGCCGCAGCGACGGTTGCGCCGACCTGCCCGTCACGGTAGATTGTGAAGGAAATCACAAGCGCCGAGGTGAGGGGGAGCGCAGGTGAGCGGCCCGGGCAACAGGGGTGTCAGCGCTCGGAGCGCCAACGACTCCATGGCGTTCTTCGGGTCGATCATGTCTGGGCTGCTGCTCGGGTATCTAGGTGATCGCGGGTTCGGGACCTATCCATTACTGGTGATCCTCGGCATCATCGCCGGTTCGATGGTGGGCTTCTGGAGGATGTGGACGATTGCGAACCGCGACGATGACTCCTGACGTCGAGGCCATCCTTGCCCGCCACACGGTGCGACGAGCGGCCATCGTCGGCCCCGCGGTGATAGCGGTTCTCTGGGTGACCCGTGGGGCTGCGGGCGGGGTCGCCGCAGCAATTGGTGTCGGCCTGATAGTGATGAACTTCCTGCTTTCCGGCATGGCGCTGTCTGCGGCCGCACGCATCTCCCTCAGCCTCTATCATGCCGCCGCGCTGTTCGGTTTCTTGCTGCGTCTCCTGCTGATCACAGTGGTGATGATGGTGGTGGCGCGGCTGTTCGACATCGATCGCATCGCCTTCGGCGCGGCTGCGGTTGCCACCTACCTGGTGTTGTTGGTCCTCGAGGCGGTTGCGGTCGCCCGCGGTAGAGAGGGAGAGCTGGAGTGGACGTCTTGATCCTGGCGAGCGACACCCGATGCCGGAGAGGGTGTTGAGCGCATGAAGTGGCGCAGTCGTGTGTTGCTGCTGGGGCTCGCGGTCATGGCGATTGCCGTTGCCATCTACTCGACCTCGATCCCCGAGGCCCATGAGTGCGATACCGCCAAGGAGATCATTTGCGCTCCCACCAATGTCGTGGAGCTGTTCGAGCACAAGGAGGCCCTCTTCTCGATGGGTCCCTTCGACGTCACCCGCACCGTCTTCCTCATCTTCCTCGCCACCCTCATCGTGGTCGCCGCCCTCTATTTCGCATTCCGGACACCCAAGATCGTTCCCGGCAAATTCGGGGTGGTCATGGAGTCGATGGTCTCGTTCGTGCGTGATGACGTCGCCAAGGGAACCATCGGTCCCGACGGTGGCCGCTACGCCCCGTACTTGCTCGCCGTCTTCCTCTTGGTGCTCGTCGGCAATCTCTTCGAGCTGCTGCCTCTCATCAACTTCCCGATCACCTCTCGGATGGCGATTCCGGCGATGCTCGCCGTCTTCACCTGGGTCATCTTCGTCTTCGTGGGATTCGCCAAAAACGGCTTCGCCTACGTCTGGGGGATCATCTGGCCCAAGAGCGTGCCGCTGGGGCTCCGCTGGCTGGTGGGCCTTATCGAGTTCGTGTCGACCTTCCTCCTCAGGCCGATCACCCTCGCGGTCCGGCTCTTCGCCAACCTCGTGGCCGGCCACCTGATGCTGACTCTGCTGCTGGCGTCGGGCTGGCTCTTCTTTTCCAGCGCCGGAGAGATCGGAGCCCGGGCTCTCATCGGAGTGCCGTGGTTCGCCTTCGGGCTGTTGATCTTCGCGTTCGAGTTCGTCGTGATCGTGCTGCAGGCATACATCTTCACGCTGCTGTCGGCGGTGTACATCCAGACATCGGTGCATCCGGAGCACTGAGGAGGGAAGAGAGCAAATGGAAGAGATCAAGGGAGCCCTGGCCCTCATCGGATATGGACTCGCGGCCATCGGCCCCGGCGTGGGGATCGGGATCGTGGTCGGGAATGCCATTCAGGCGATGGCGCGCCAGCCCGAGGCCGCAGGCATGGCGCGAACCACCATGTTCCTGGGCATCGCCTTCACCGAGGCGCTGGCCCTGATCGGCTTCGTCCTGTTCTTCATCGCCTGAGGAGGCTGCCAACGTGTTGCAACTGACCGCACCAATGATGTTCCTCGGCCCGTTCGTCGAAGAGCCGAGCGAGCCCGAAGGCATCGACCTCTTGCTGCCGGCCAGCTCGGAGCTGATCGCCGGCCTGCTCGCCTTCGGCATCATCTTCCTGTTCGTCTGGAAGTGGGTGCTGCCGATGGTCGACAAGCGGCTCGAGGCGCGCCAGCAGGCCATAACCGGCCAGCTCACCGCCGCCGAGACCACGAAGCACGAAGCCGAGAGCCTGCTCGCCGACTACAAGCAGCAGCTCGCCAAGGCGCGCGAAGAGGCCAATCGAATCGTCGAAGAGGCCCGCCGGGCCGCCGAGGCCCTGCGCACCGACGTCGTCGGCAAGGCCGGGAGCGAGGCCGAGTCGATCGTCCGCAAGGCTCATGAGGAGGTGGCCGCCGAACGCCAGCGTGCCGCCGGGGCGATCCGCGACGAGGTGGCATCGCTGTCGCTCGACCTCGCCCGGAGAGTGGTCGGCAGCTCGGTCGACGCAAAGGCGCAGAAGAAGCTCGTCGACCAGTACATCGCCGAGTTGGAGGAGTTGAAGGCCTGATGGCAGCCGACGACCGCATCGACGGATATGCCGCAGCGATCCTCGAGCTGGCCAAGGCCGAAGGCGAGCTCGAGCGCATCGGCGACGAGTTGTTCCGGATCGCCCGCGCCTTCGAGTCGTCCAACGAGCTCCGCGAGGCCCTCACCGATCCCCGCCTCGCCGCAGAACGCAAGAAGGCGGTCGTGGACGACCTGCTGGGAGGCAAGTCGTCGCCGCTGGCAGTCAACCTGGTCAACTTCGTGGTTGGCCTGGGAAGGGCGTCCGACCTCCCCGCGATCGCCGACCGGCTCGCCGAGCGCGCCGCCGCGGCGCGCAACAAGGTGATCGCCGAGGTTCGATCGGCCTCCGAGTTGGACGAGGAGACCATTGCCCGGCTCGCCGCCTCTCTGAGCAGGGCGACGGGCAGGGACGTGGAGGTGAAGACCGTCGTCGACCCCTCTGTCATCGGTGGGGTGGTCGCCCGAGTCGGCGACGTCGTCATCGACGGCACGGTGAACCACCGCCTGGATGAGATTCGCGAAACGCTGATCAGGCGCTGAGGAGAACCCAATGGCCGAAATGACCATCAATCCCCAGGAGATCGCCGAGGCGCTCCGCCGCAACCTCGATGGCTGGGAGCCCTCCCTCGAGGCGGCCACGGTCGGATACGTCACGTCGATCGGCGACGGCGTCGCCCGGGTCGAGGGCCTGCCCAACACCATGGCCAGCGAGCTGCTCGAGTTCCCCGGGGGTCTCCTCGGGGTCGCCCTCAACCTCGACGAGGACTCGATCGGCGCGGTCATCATGGGGGAGGCCTCGCACATCCAGGAGGGCGACCAGGTTCGCCAGACCGGCCGGGTGCTCTCCGTGCCGGTCGGCGACGCCCTGCTCGGCCGCGTGGTGGACCCCCTCGGCAGTCCGATCGACGGGAAGGGGCCGATCGCGACCACGGAACGCCGCTTCCTCGAGGTCCAGGCCCCCTCGGTGGTCCAGCGGCGGCCGGTGCACGAGCCGCTCCAGACCGGGATCAAGGCGATCGACGCCATGACGCCGATCGGGCGCGGCCAACGCCAGCTGATCATCGGCGACCGCGGCACCGGGAAGACCGCGGTCGTGGTCGACACGATCCTCAACCAGGGCGAATCCGGCGTGAAATGCATCTATGTCGCAGTCGGACAGAAGGCCTCGACGGTCGCCGGGGTCGTGGAGGTCCTGGAGCAGCAAGGTGCCATGGAGTACACGGTCGTGGTGAACGCCCCGGCCTCGGCGGCTCCCGCCCTCCAGATGTATGCGCCCTACGCCGGTTCGGCAATCGGCCAGCACTACATGTACAACGGGCAGCACGCCCTGGTGATCTTCGACGATCTCTCCAAGCAGGCGGTGGCGTACCGCGAGATCTCGCTCCTCCTTCGCCGGCCGCCGGGGCGCGAGGCGTATCCGGGAGACGTGTTCTACCTGCACAGCCGCCTGCTCGAGCGCTGCGCCAAGCTCTCGGACGACCTCGGCGGCGGGTCGCTGACCGGCTTGCCGATAGTCGAGACGAAGGCGGGAGACGTGTCGGCGTACATCCCCACCAACGTGATCTCGATCACCGACGGGCAGATTTATCTCGAGACCGACCTCTTCTACTCCGGTGTCCGTCCCGCGATCAACGCCGGCATCTCGGTGTCCCGGGTGGGAGGGAATGCCCAGATCAAGGCGATGAAGGACGTGGCAGGGCAGCTCCGCCTCAATCTCGCTCAGTATCGGGAGCTCGAGGCATTCGCCGAATTCGGCTCGGAGTTGGATGCCGCGTCGCAGGCGCAGTTGGCTCGCGGCCGCCGTGTCGTCGAGGTGCTCAAGCAGCCCCAGTACCAGCCGGAGCCGGTGGAAGATCAGGTGCTGGTCATCTATGCCGTGACCACCGGCCTCATGGACCGCATCCCCGCCGACGATGTGGCTCGATTCGAGAAGGGGCTGGTCGAGTACGTGCGGGCGAGGCACGGCTCGATGATGGAGGCGATCGCCGCCACCGGCGTCCTGCCTGAGGGGGAGGCCCTGAAGCAGGCGATCGAGGAGTACGTCGACACTTTCCTCGGCGAATGAGGTCCCATGGCCGGTGCTGAGCTGCGGCAGATCAGGCGGCGCATCAGAAGCGTCGAGTCCACGATGAAGATCACGCGCGCCATGGAACTGATCGCGGCCTCACGGATCGTCAAGGCGCAGCAGCGAGTGGCCGCGGCCCAGCCCTATACCCGGAAGATGGTGGAGGTCATCCGCAACGTGGCCGCCGCCTCGGGTGGAGCCAAACACCCCCTCCTCGAGGCGCGAGCGGTGGCCACCGCCGGTGCCCTCATCGTCACCAGCGACCGCGGCCTGGCAGGGGCGTACAACTCGAATATCCTCCGTATGGCCGAGTCGAGGCTGATCGAGCTGAAGCGGGCGGGCGCGGATCTCCGGCTGTTCGCCGTCGGCAAGAAAGCCCAGTCCTATTTCAGGTACCGGGGATATCAGATCGAGCGGGCGTTCCTCGGGGTGACCGACACTCCGGGTTATGGCGACGCCCGGGCGATCGCCAACGTGATCATGAACGGTTACGCCGAGGGCGACGTGGACTCCGTAGAGGTATTCACCACGCTTTACGTCTCGGCGCTCACTCAGCGGGCGGAGGCTCGGCGTCTGCTCCCGATCGAACCGCCCACCGGAGGCGACGGCATCGAGCCGGCGGGGCCGGTCGGGTACACGTACGAGCCGTCGGCCGAGGCGATCCTGAACCGGCTGCTTCCCCGGTATGTCGAGGCGTCGACCTTTGCCTTCCTCCTCGACGCCTCGGCGTCGGAGCACGCCGCCCGGCGGAGGGCGATGAAGGCGGCGACGGAGAACGCCGAGGAGCTGGTGCGGGTGCTCAGCCGGGAGGCCAACCAGGCGAGGCAGGCCGAGATCACGACGGAGATCTCCGAGATCGTGGGGGGAGCGGAGGCATTGACCAAGGGGTAGCCGCGAGCGAGTCCCCGTCCGACGCATTGCGCATTGCGCATTGCGCATTGCGGAGGGCGAGTCCCTACTTGCGTACCGAACAAGATTGCCGAACAAGAGAGGGTTCCAGTGAGCCAGACAGTCAGCACCGGACGGATCGTTCGGGTCGCCGGGCCCGTCGTCGACGTGGAGTTCCCGCCGGACGGGCTGCCCGAGATCCACGACGCCGTCGAGTTCGACCTGACGATGGAAGGGGACACCCACACGGTCGTCGCCGAGGTCGCCCAGCACCTCGGTGATGGGCGGGTGCGCGCCATCGCCATGAAGCCGACCGACGGCCTGGTCCGCGGCGCCCCGGCCCGAAACACCGGCGCGCCCATCTCGGTACCGGTCGGTCCGAAGACCCTCGGTCACATCTTCAACGTGCTCGGCGAGCCGCTCGACGTCGACCCGGCGACGCTCGAGTTCGACACTCGCTGGCCGATTCATCGTCCGCCACCGGCGTTTGAAGAGGTCGGATCGCAGCGCGAGATGTTCGAGACCGGCATCAAGGTCATCGTTCTTCTCGAGCCTTACGTCCAGGGAGGCAAGATCGGCATGTTCGGGGGCGCCGGAGTCGGCAAGACCGTCGTCATCCAGGAGATGATCCATCGAGTCGCCACCCTGCACGGCGGCGTCTCGGTGTTCGCCGGCGTTGGGGAGCGCACCCGCGAGGGCAACGACCTGTTCCTGGAGATGACCCATTCGGGAGTCATCGACAAGGCCGCGCTGGTCTTCGGCCAGATGGACGAGCCCCCCGGGGTCCGGCTGCGCGTTGGGCTGTCGGCGCTCACCATGGCCGAGTACTTCAGAGACGAGATGGGTCAGGACGTGCTGTTGTTCATCGACAACATCTTCCGCTTCTCGCAGGCGGGCTCCGAGGTCTCGACCCTCCTCGGCCGCATGCCTTCGGCGGTGGGCTACCAGCCCACCCTCGCCGACGAGATGGGGGCGCTCCAGGAGCGCATCACCTCGGTGAGGGGCAAGTCGATCACCTCGCTGCAGGCGATCTACGTCCCTGCCGACGATCTGACCGACCCGGCGCCGGCGACGACCTTCGCCCACCTCGACG
>JAUYIV010000391.1 GCA_030688105.1 Actinomycetota bacterium
CGTCGAGGCCGCCAACGGCCCGACCACCCCTGCCGCCGACGAGATCCTCGCCGCCAAGGGGATCGAAGTCCTGCCGGACATCCTCGCCCATGCCGGCGGCGTCATCGTCTCGTACTTCGAATGGGTGCAAAACCTCCAGAACGAGGAGTGGGATGCCCATCGGGTCGACGAGGGTCTCCAGAAGCGGATCTATCGGTCCACCGAGGCGGTCGTCGCCGAACAAGCGTCCCTCCTCGAATCACTCGACGAGTACCAGGCGCGCTGGGCCCGGAAGCACCCGAAGGGCCCGTCCTTGGCGCCACCCGACCTGAGGACGGCGGCGACGCTCGTCGCGGTGACGCGAACCAAGGCAACTGCCGAGGCCCGAGGAGTCTGGCCGTAGAAGGCGGGCTGCGAATCGCTTGGTGCTGTGCCCCGGAAAGACGGGTCTTCAGATCGCGTTTTCGAGGCGCGGTACTCAGCCAGAACCCTTGAGTATCCGCTCCAGGAATTCGCGATAACGCACCGCCAGATCGGGCCGGGCCAGCCCCACCGCGGCCGTCGCTTCGGCCAGGCCCAACGGGACTCCGATGTCGAGCAGCGAGTCGTCGACGATCCTGCCGAGCGCTCCCCCGTCCGACGCAATGCGGTGGATCGCATCCGTGAGCTGGATCTCACCGCCATGACCCGGGTCGAGCCCCGCCAGCACCTGGAAGACGATTGGAGGAAACACGTATCTGCCGACAAGCCCGAGTGAGGAGGGCGCCCGGTCGGCCCCGGGTTTCTCGACCGCGCCCTTGACCGAGACGAGCGAGTCGCCGAGGTGCTCGTCGACATCGACGATGCCGTACCGGTCGAGCAGATCTCCCTCGACGTGGCGCACGGCCAGCACCGGCCTGCCGTCGTAGGGCTCCACCAACGCGGGAGTGAACGCCTGGGATGGCACCGGGAACATGTTGTCGGAGAGCAGGCAGACGAAGGGCCGGTCGCCGACGGCTGCGGCGGCGCGGAGCACGGCATCGCCCAGCCCTCTGGGCTCATCCTGGCTGACGGCGACGAAGGCGATCCCTTCCAGCCCCTCGATCGGTTCGCCTTCGATGAAGTGGCTCATGACCGGGTCGCCGGGGCGTTCGTCGACCACCAGCACGACCTCTCTTGCCCCGCAAGCCACGGCCTCCTCGACGACGTACTGGATGACCGGCCGATCGACCACCGGGATCATCGCCTTCGGAAGCACGCGGGTGGCGGGTCGCATGCGAGTGCCCGCGCCGGCGCACGGGATGACGGCCACTTCGATTGCCATGGAGGCGACATCGTCCCAGAAACCGAACCCTGTTGACGAGAACCGGCCCCTCGACCCGCCGGCTCGTCCAAGAACAGGGAGGCTGTCATGACCTGCTCTTGCGGGAGGCGGGAGGCGGGAGGCGGAAACCGGGAGACTCACGAACCCGGCTTTCGGCGGTTCGCAGTTTCCTCGAGCCCCCCGGGAAAGGCGCCGACAGCCCAGGGATGAGGCGACCGGTATCGGCTCCGCAAGGGCGCCGCGGCACGCTCGGAGATCATCCCCTAGCGACGGCCCTGCGCCCGATTGGCGCTTGATCCCGGACGCGACGGAGGGCGGGTCATCCCGCCCTCCGTCCCGATTCGAAGTCGGGTCAGCGCTTCTTGGCCGCCGGCTTCTTCTTGGCCGCCGGCTTCTTGGCTGCCGCCTTCTTGGGGGCCGCCTTCTTGACAGGCTTCTTGGCAGTCGCCATCGTCTTCCTCTCGTACGCCCGCCTTCTCGACGGGGGCTCATGCCGAGCCTGAAAAAGGCTCGACTCTCGCTCAAGGTCTACCTTCACTCCGCTTGCCCGTCCGTGCCATGAAGCGGCACACCTGTGACAAATATCAGGCGCAATTCGGCGGGCCCGATCCTGGAAACCACACGCATGTCACCGCGGTCCAATTAGACCGCGGGTGCCCCGGCTCCAAGGGCACGAAGACGCCTTTCGCTGGCAGTACCCTGCCACATGACGGTAGTGTTGACGATGTCATGGCTGCCTCCCGGACTGTTGCCGTCGCCGAGACCGCGGCGTCGTTTCGCCGGGGAGTCGACACCGCGCTCGGGAATGCCGGGTACCTCCCCGTCGCGATCGAGGACTCCCCCGATGCCGTTCTGGCGACATTGCGGTTCCCTGAGGGTTGCGAGACGGTGACGAAGCTGGTCGCCTCCGGTGCCGTCGTGGTGGCGTTGCTCCCGGATCCGACTCCGGAAGCGCATGCCCACGCCTACGAGCACGGTGCCGCAGGGACGGTGGATTGGAATGCCGACCCCGAGGAGATCGTGGCCTCCCTCCACACCGCCCTGGAGGGGCGAACCCGTCTCCCGATCGAGGTCACCCGGGTGCTCGCCTCGGAGTGGCCCAGCCTCCATGCCCCTCGGCCGGAGATCGACGAGGACGAGGTGGACTGGCTGGTGGCGCTGGCCTCCGGGACCACCGTGGCGCGCCTCGCCGACGACACCGGCTATTCGGAGCGAGCGTTGTTTCGAAAACTCCATGACGTCTACGACCGGCTGGGGGTGACGAGCCGAGCCGAGGCGATCGTGGCCGCCGAGCGGCTCGGTCTGCTCGACGAGGAGTGAAAGAGCCTTCCCGCCTCCAGCCTCCCGCAAGAAGTGCCTCCCGCCTCCGGCAAGAAAGACTGTCGACAGTTCACGGTCGACGGCAGACAACAGCCTCCCGGGCACTTCCATCCCGCCTCTCTTGCGGGAAGCGGGCGGCGGGAGGCGGGAGGCGGGTTGTGAACCGTCCACTGTCTACTGGATTCGACCTTAATCTGACCTTGGCATGACCACTCGCCCGGGAGCCGGCCGGCGTCGTCTCCCATCCGGGGGGACGCGTCGCCCGAGCCCCCTGATCGCAGCCCTCCTCTCCGCCATCGTGCCGGGACTCGGCCATCTGTACGCCGGGGACCGTAGACGCGGCTGGTGGTTCATCGGCATCACCGCAGTCGTGGTGATGCCGGCGGCGGTCCTCTTCGCGATGGTCTTTTACGTCACCGGGGTCGACCTCGCCCTGGACCTGGCCCGGCCCTTCTTCGAGAGCCCGGGACTGCTGATCGTGCTCCTCGTCGTCAACGGGCTCACCGTGGCCTTCCGAGCCGGCGCCGTGGTCGACTCTTTCATGTACGCCAGGGGCCTCGACCCCTCGAACCGGCCGCTCGCCCTTTTCGGTTTCGCATTCGGCATGGCGCTGATCCTCATCCTCACCGCCATCCCGCACGGCTGGGTGGGCGAGCGCAACCTGGCGCTCTACGACCTGCTCACCCACGACTTCGCCGCCGACCCCAACCAGGGAACGTCGACGACTTCGACGACGACCCCGCCGGGCAGCACGATCCCCGGCGTCACCACTACGAGCACCACCACTCCCCCAACCACCACCTCGACCACCCGCCCCGACCCGTTCGCCGGGGAGGACCGGGTCAACGTGCTGCTCCTCGGCAGCGACTCGGGCCCCGGCCGCACCGGAGTGAGAACCGACACGATGATCGTCGTGAGCATCGACACGGAGACCGGCTGGACGGCGATGTTCTCGATCCCGCGGAACTTCATCATGACGCCGATCCCCCCCGACCACCCCGACCATGCCAACTGGCCGGACGGGTTGTGGGGCGACCCCGGGAACCTCGTCTGGGGAATCTACGCCTACGGGCTCCAGCATCCTGAGCTGTTCGAGGGCCCCAACACCGGAGGCGACGCCGCCAAGACGATCTTCGGCCACCTCGTCGGCCTCGAGATCGACTACTTCGCGATGGTGAACCTCCAGGGATTCGTCGACATCATCGACGCCCTGGGAGGAGTGGACATCACGGTGACCCGGCGGATCTTCGACGCGGAGTACCCCCACGAGGACGGCACCCTGATCGAGATCGAGTTCCTCCCCGGTACCTATCACATGGACGGGCACACTGCGCTGGTGTTTGCTCGTACCCGGCACGACGCCGACGACTTCGACCGCATGGGCCGCCAGCGCTGTGTCCTCGAGGCCCTGGCCCGCGAAGCCGATCCGGTCTCGCTCCTCCGCGAGCTTCCCAGCTTGGTGCCGGCGATCGAAGGCAGCGTGATCACCGACATCCCGGTGGCCAAGTTCCCGAACTTTCTCCAGCTCCTCAGCAAGGTCGACACGACCCAGATCGTGTCGATGCGATTCATGCCCAACGCCCCCGAGTTCGCCGGAACCCCGACCTCGTACGTGGCGTACAAGGTGCAGGGCTACAACGTCCCGAATACCGAGCTCATCCGCGAGCGGGTCGAGATCGCCACCACGCTGCCGCCACTCGAGGCGATCGAAGCGCTCAACCTCGAACCGCTCGACCTCGCGTGCGGAGTGGCCGACGCCGGATAGCCGCTCGGCGTCAGGGGCGCCGGCGGATCGGGTGGAGCCGGTCACAGCCCGCAGGCGGCAAGTGGTCACCCTGGGCCGCGCACTGACTACCCGGGAAAATGGCACTTGACGCCCACGACCCCGGCGTCGACCATGTGCGGGCGTCGGAAGAGGGACAGGGATGCGAAAGCGCGCCAGACTCGCAGCGCTCACGGTGGTGGCGTTGGTGTTCTCAGCCCAGCCTGCGGTCGCCGAATCGCCGCAGCGGGGCCCATCGACACCCGCGGCGGCTGCGGCACATGCCGACGTCGACGGCAACGGATTGTCCGACTCCCTCGAGGCGCTCCTCGCCGGGCGCGGTGACGCCCAGATCGAGGTGGTGGTCACCTGGACCGGACCGGTCGACATCGCCGCGGCGCACGCCGCCGCCGGCCCCTTCGCCGTGCTCCGCGAGTTCACGATCATCGACGGATTCCTCGCCCAAATGAGGCCGCAACAGGTGCGGGCGTTGTCCCGGGTGCCCGGGGTGTTCCGGGTGGAAGCCAACTTCGAGGTCCAGGCCACCAACGAGGAGGCCAACGAGGACTACGGCACCAAGCGGGCACGACTCGACACCGGGCTCGACGGGACGGGGATCGACGTCTGCGTGATCGACACCGGCGTAGACCCCGGCCACGAGCAGTTGGACAACGGCAAGGTGAAGGGATTCCGCGACTTCATCAACGGGCGGACCGACCCCTACGACGACCAGGAT
>JAUYIV010000398.1 GCA_030688105.1 Actinomycetota bacterium
CTCGTCCATGTAATGGGTGGTCAGCAGGATGGTCTTGCCGAGCGATCGCAGATTCTGAATGAGCGACCAGGAGTTTCGACGAGCCGACGGGTCGAATCCGGTGGTGGGCTCGTCGAGAAAGATCAGGTCGGGGTCGCCGACGATTCCAAGCGCCAGGTCGACGCGACGGACCTGTCCGCCGGACAGGGTCTTGATTCGGGCGTCGGCCTTCTCGGTCAGCCCGACGATCTCGATGACCTCAACGGTCTTGCGCGGCTTCGGGTACATCGCCCCGAACAAGTCGATGATCTCCCGCACCGAGAGTTCCGGGATGATCGACGTGGACTGGAGCACGATTCCGATCCGCTCGCGGAACTCGCGGTTCTCGTCTGCGGGATCGAAACCGAGAACCTCCACATCACCGGCGTCACGGTCGCGGTGTCCTTCAAGGATCTCGACGGTCGTGGTCTTCCCGGCTCCGTTGGGCCCGAGAAGGGCGAAGACCTCCCCGGCTTCGATGGTGAGATCGACCCCGTCGACGGCGCGCACCTCGCCGTAGTACTTGACGAGGCCCCGGACTTCGATGGCCGACACGGCAGAGGACGTTACCCGTTGACGCAACCACTCACTTCAGAGCTGGCATCACATCCGTCGCGAATCGCTCGATCGAGTCGCCCCAGGCGGAATCGGGGAAATAGCCTATGACGTGGGCACAGCCCGCTTCCGCGAACTCCCCGAGGGCGGTCACCACCTGTTCGGTGGTCCCGGCGAGGGTGAGGCTCGACTCCAGCCACTTCTCGGCGGGGCGGCCCCTTTGCGCTCCAACCCGCTCGAGGGCCTTCATGAGGGACGCCTCGTCGTCGGCGACCATCATCTCGAGGTGCGTGGTCCTCCCGATCTCCGCCGGATCGCGCCCGATCTTCTCGCAGTGCTCGTCGAGGATCTTCCCGTTGTCGCGGAAACGGTCGATCGAGCCCGCGTAGTTGGCGTAGTCGGCGTGCTCGGCGACCACCCTCAGTGTGAGCTGCGGCCCACTTCCGGCGATCCACAGCGGGGGATGCGGCCGCTGCAGCGGCCGCGGCCGGTTGATGGCCCCCCTGACCGAGTAGTGCTCGCCCTCGAAGGTCGCTTCGTCCTCGGTCCACATCTTCTTGATGATCTGCACCGCCTCCTCGAGCTGGCGAATCCGGGTCGAGCCCTTGGGGAACTCGTACCCGTAGGCGAGGTACTCCTCCTCGTACCAGCCGGCACCAATGGCGAACTCGAGGCGGCCGCCGGATATCACGTCGACGGTGCTGGCGACCTTCGCCATGTAGGAGGGCTGCCGGTAGGAGTTGCAGGTGCACATCTGGCCCAGCCGGACCCGTTCGGTGGCGGCGGCGAGGGCCGCCATCACGGTCCAGCACTCGAAGGTCGGCTCCTGAGAAGGCTCGGGGACCGTGTGGAAATGGTCATAGACCCAGACCGTGTCGAATCCGGTGGCCTCGATCCGCCCGGCCACGTCGAGCATTGCCGGCCACTGCTCGGCCTCCGGGATGCCGACGAGATCCATCTTCCAACCCTGCGGGACGAATGCTCCGAACTGCATGCCTCTCGATCCTCTGTCTCTTCGAGCCCAGGCTACCGGTACCTTCTCGGCGTCTGGGGCCTGGGGTCGGTTGGACGTCCGGCACGACGGCGGACCACTTCGTCCGCGATCGCCAGTCCGATTTCGGCCGCGATCGTCACCACCCCGATCTGGATCCAGGGCCCTCGGAGAGCATGATCCCCCACAGCAGGGGGACGAGGACCCATGCTGCCACACGCCACCCCTCTCCAAGCAGCTGGCCCATGAGCGCGGTCTCGGGAGCCCAGATGTCGCGTGCCTCGCTCGATGCTGCCGTTACCTCTTCGTGCTGAGCTGAATTCACCCACACCGTGCGGGTACCGATCCGCACCTTGCCCCAAAAGAGACCCCAGGTCACGTCGACCGGAGCGCGCGGAAGTCGCTCGACCAGCGTCGACGACCTCCCCCAGACGCGATGAACGTCGACGGTGGCTTCTGCCACGGTGACCTGGTACCAGGCGCGAAACAGCAATGGGCCCAATGGGCTCCATGAGATCCACGGGAACAGGGTCGTTCCCGAGAACTCTGCAACGACCTCGCCATCCGGCTCGATCTTCTCCATCGTCGAACTATGCCACCACCCATCCTCCTACCCTCGGCTCATGCTCGATGCGGTGGTCGTCGGCTCCGGCCCCAACGGCCTGACCGCGGCGATCACCCTCGCCGAGGCGGGGCTGAGGGTCCTCGTCCTCGAGGCCAACGCCGTACCCGGGGGCGGCGCCCGGACCGAGGAGCGGACTCTGCCGGGCGTTCGTCACGATGTGTGCTCGGCGGTGCACCCGTTCGGTGTGGCTTCACCCGCGTTCACAGCCATGAACCTCGAGGAGCACGCCCTCCGGTGGGCCCATCCCGAGATCCCTTTCGCCCACCCGCTGGACGGTGGCCGGGCCGCGGCGGTGACCCGCGACATCGAGGAGACCTGCGAGCGCCTCGGCGGCGACGGCCAAGCATGGCGGAGGACCGTCGGGTGGGTGGTCCGCCACTGGGAGGAGTCGGTGCGCCTCTCGATGTCTCCGCCGCTCCAGGCACTGCGCCGACCGATGACCGGGGGCGGGTTCGGATGGCGGGCGTTGCGGAGCGCGGCGATGCTGGTGAGGCACTTTCGAACCGTCGAGGGCCGCGCCGCCATCGCCGGCCTCGCCGCCCACGCGGCGGTCCCCCTGACCACGATCGCCTCAGCGGGCGTGGCGATCAGCCTGGGAGCGTCGGCCCACACCGTGGGCTGGCCGGTCGCCGTCGGCGGGTCGGGTGCAATCACCGAGGCCCTCATCGGGAAGCTCCACTCGCTGGGTGGCGAGATTCGGGTCGGCACGCGGGTCGAGCGCTGGTCGGACATCCCCGAGGCGGCCTTGGTCATCCTCGACGCCGCCCCCGAGACCGCCGTTCGGATCGCCGGTGATCGGATGTCGTCGTGGAGGCGACGCCGGTACCGCTCGCTGCCCCGCGGGCCTGGCGTATTCAAGATCGACGTCGCGGTCGACGGCCCGATCCCATGGTCCAACGAGGACTGCCGGCGCGCCGGGACGCTCCATCTCGGAGGCACCTACGAGGAGATCGCCGAATCGGAGAGAACCGTGGCGGACGGTGGCCACCCGGCCCGGCCCTTCGTCATCGCCGCCCAGCCGGCGATGGCCGATCCCACCAGAGCGCCATCAGGCACCCATGTCCTGTGGGCGTACTGCCGGGTCCCGCGCGGCTCGACAGCGGACATGACCGCGGCGATCGTGGGACAGGTCGAGCGCTTCGCCCCCGGGTTCGAGAGCCGGGTCATGGCGCTCTCCGCCCGGGCCGCCGGTGACCTCGAAAAGGAGAACGCCAACCTCGTCGGTGGAGACATCACGGGGGGGACATTGTCGCTGCGCGGACTGTTCGCCCGGCCGACCCTCGTCCGCCCGTATCGAGCCGCTCGAGGGGTCTACTTGTGCTCGGCGTCGACG
>JAUYIV010000404.1 GCA_030688105.1 Actinomycetota bacterium
CGTCGAGACCGCCCTCGGTGCACGACGGTATCCCGTGGAGGGCTCGTTGGTCATCGAGATCGAGGATCGCTTCCGCCCGCCGGCCGGCGGGAGGTTCCGCCTCGAGGGCGGTCCGGCCGGGGCCAGGTGTGCTCGTACCGACGATCCGGCCGACGTCTCGATCCCGATAGAGCACCTCGGTGCGGCTTACCTCGGAGCGCCCAAGCTGCGGACGCTTGCCTGGCTCGGGCTCGTTAGTGGCGACGCCGATGCCATCGCCGTCGCCGATCAGATGTTTCGGTGGCCCGTCGACCCGCGGGTATCGGTTCACTTTTGACGCCCGGGCGGGACCCGCTCAGCTGTCTACGGCCGTGAGGACATATTGGGTCAGGAGCCGATCGGTCAGGGCGTGCGCCTCCGGAGTGCCGAAATTCTCGCCGTGATGACCACGACGAGCCTCGCCCCGTAGGATCGAACCCGACCGGGAGGTGTTCGACCAATGGCGCATGAGGCGATCCTCGAGCAACTGCGACGCGACTTCACCCCCGAGGAGTATCGGGAGGTGCGGGACCTGTGGAAGCACCACTCCATCTCTGAGGACAACCGCGACATCGCCGGCCTGATGTCGACGCTCACCGAGGACTGCGTGTACGAGTTGGTGCAGACCGGGCATCGGTGGGAGGGCAAGGAGGGGGCCACCCGCTTCTACATGGAGCTGCTCGGCGCCTTCCCGGACATCGTCTTCGACCTCTCGGACATCGCCATCGGGCCGCAGGGGGTGTTCGAGATGGCCGACGTCACCGGCACCCACCAGGGGCCATGGCTCGGTGTGGCTCCAACGGGTGACCGCATCGAGTTCAAGGTCGTGATCTTCTTCCCCTGGGACCCCGAAGCCAGGCTCTTCAAGGGCGAGAAGGTGTGGTTTCACGCGGATGCCGCCGCGGCCAAGAGCTTTCCCGGGTAAGTCGGCCGCCTGTCGGCGGCCTCCCGCCGAAGCCGCCTCCCGCTTCCCGCCTCCCGCCTCCAGCAAGAACGGATGCATCTCTTTCTTGCTTCTTGGTTCTTGTTACTTGCTGCCGCATTGCGTATTGCGAATCGCGCCTCACAGCGCGACGTATGCGAACCCCCCAAACAGCACGCAATACGCCGCGAATGGCACGAGGCCGACACGTTGGATCAGCCGGATCAGCAGCGCGATCGACAGGTAACCGCTGATCGCGGCCACCGCCATCCCGACGAGGAGCTCGGGCTCGAATCCACCGCGATCGATCAGCCGCAGCGTCTCTCTGAGGCCGGCGGCGGCGATTGCCGGGATCCCGAGCAGGAACGCGTAGCGGGCCGCCTGCTTCCGCTCCAGCCCCACGCTGAGGCCTCCTGTGATCGTCATCCCCGACCGGCTGATCCCGGGCAGCAGTGCGAACGCCTGGGCGATCCCGACGGTGAGGGCGTCACGCCACGTGCCGTCTTCCACCGTGCGGGTGCCCGCCGGCAGCAACGAGGCGAGCGCCAGCACCGCACCGGTGATCATCAGGGAGACCGCCACGATCCAGGGCTCGGAGAAGATCACCTCGATCGGCGTCTCCAGGGTCAGCCCGATGATGGCGGCGGGGATCGTCCCGACGACCAGGAGCACCACGATCGTCCGGCTCGAGGGCGCGCCGGGCGAGGCGACCACTCCCCACAGGTCCCGGCGGTAGTACCAGACGAGTGCGGCGAGGGTGCCCAGGTGGAGCACCGCCGAGGTGGCCAGGTCGGGGCCGTCGATGTCGAGCAACGCCGGGATCAGCACGAGATGCCCGCTGGAGGAGATAGGGAGGAACTCGGTGAGACCCTGAACGAGCCCCCACAGAGCAGAGTTGAGCACGCCGGGAGGCTAACTGTCTCCTCTCGCAGTCCGATGCTTCACCGAGATGTCAGATGTCAGATATCTGGAACCATCACCTGGTCAGCAATCTCTTGGTAGCGGGTGGCGGGTGGCGGGCTGGAGGCTGGAGGCTGGCGGCTGGTGGCTTCCTCACGGCCTCACCGCGGTCACCAGCAGCCCGGCTCGACCGGCGGCGGCGATGACCGGAGCCACCTCGCCGGGCACCGCGACGAGAGCGGGGCGATAGTCCAACGAGTACGGGTCGCCTCGCTGAGGGCTCACGACGATTCCGCCCACCGTGAGCGGAGGGTCGGTGACCACGAGCAGCACCCGTTCGCCGGTCACCGCGTGAGCGCCGATATCCACCGGAACCGCCCACCAGCCCTCGGGCACCGAGGGGGGGGGAGCCAGCACCGAACCGCTGATAGGGTCGCCGGCGGCGAGATCGACGGCGGCGACGCGCCCGATGAGCTCGGGAACGTCGAAAGATCCCTCGGGGAGCGGCCGCCAGGTCAGGTCGGCGTCGTCGATCGGCGAACCCGCGACGATCGCGATCGCCGCGAACGGATGGGGCTCGGTCGAGGAGCCCCGGAGGTCCCATGCGAAGGCCGTGACCACCAGGGCCACCGCCGCGGCGCGGCGCAGATACGGCGGCCGCTGCAGCCAGTACATCGACGGCAAGGTATCCGCGTCTGCCGCCGCGGGGAAGGCCCCCTTACCCGAGGGTGTGCGTCGCCAGACCGGGCAGCATCGCCCTGAGACCGGCCTTGAGGGTCCCGACCGACTCTGCGAAGCGACGGAGGACCTCTTCGTGGGTGACCGGCGGGGCGTCTCCGATCCCGACGTCGTAGTCGGTGACGACGCTCACGTTGACGTACGCGATGCCTGCCTCGGCGGCCAGGGCGGCCTCGGGCATCTGGGTCATGTTGATGAGCTCCCAACCCGCCGCGGCGAACGACGCGCTTTCCGCCCGCGTCGAGAACCGCGGCCCCTGGACGACCACGACGGTGCCGCCGTCGTGGGTGGTGGCCCCAGTCGATCGCATGCCCACGAGAGCGACCTTGCGGAGATCGGTGTGGAAGGGGTCGGCAAACGAGAGGTGATGAACCTCGGGACCCTCATGAAAGGTCGACGGACGGCCCCACGTCCGGTCGACGATCTGGTCGGGTATGGCGAAATCGCCGGGGGCGATGTCGACTCGCAGGGAACCGACCGCCGTTGCCGACACGATCCGATCCACGCCGAGCTCCTTCAGCGCCCAGATGGTCGCCCGGTAGGGAACGAGGTGAGGGGGGAACCGATGGTCCGCCCCGTGCCGAGGGATGAAAGCGACCTCGACCCCTGCCACCTCGCCGACGACGGCGGTCTCCGCCGGAGCGCCGTAGGGCGTGGCCACCGGCCGCGATTCGGGAGCGTCGAAGAACTCATAGAAGCCCGACCCCCCGAGGACTCCGATCATCGGGTCATCCTAGGTATGGTCCGAACCGCCCTTCCTAGACTCGGTGGCGTGCAGATCGAGGCCATCGCGGTAGTGCTCGCCGGGTATCTCGTCGGCAGCATCGACTTCGGGGTCATCATTCCACGGCTCCGTGGTGTCGACATCTACGCCAAAGGCAGCGGGAATCCGGGGGCCTCGAACGTCCTCCGCAGCATGGGCCGGAGGATGGCGGCTCTCGTCGTGTTGGGCGACATCTCCAAGGGCGTCGTCGCGGCGATGGCCGGGGACCTGCTGGTCGGCGACGCCGCCGGATTCGCCGCAGGCTTCGCCGCCATGCTGGGTCACTGCTTCCCCATCTGGCACCGCTTCCATGGCGGGAAGGGTGTGGCGACGGCCGGCGGGATGACGCTGTGGATGGAGCCTTGGGCGGGTCTGATCTTCGTCGGGGCCTGGGCCCTGATCGTCGCTCTCAGCAAGCGCGCCTCGATAGCCTCGATGGTCGCCGCCATCGCCCTCGTCCCGATCCTGGCGGCGCTCGGCCACGGCGGGTGGACCCTGGTCTGGGCGGGTGCGGCCGGCGTGCTCATCATGGCGCGCCATTACTCCAACATCCGCCGCCTTCTCCGCGGTTCCGAACACCGAATCGAGGAAGCCGCGTGAAGCCGCTCGCGGATGCTCAGCGCGAGATCCTGGCGGCGATGCGACGGCTGCCGGCAGTCCGGGTGCCGCTCGACGAGGCCGGCGGGCTGGTGCTCGCCGAGGCGGTCACCGCTCCTCACAGCGTGCCGCCGTTCGCCAACTCGGCCGTGGACGGTTACGCGGTCCGCGCCGCCGACACCGGCGCCGCTCCGGTGGACCTCGTGGTGATCGAGGACATCCCGGCGGGTTCCGTACCGGCCCGCATCGTGGAAGCCGGCACGGCGGCTCGGATCATGACCGGGGCATCGATCCCGGCGGGTGCCGACGCGGTGGTGATGGTCGAGGACACCGAGCTCGCCGAAGGCGGGGTCACGGTGGCGGCCTCGGTGGCTGCGGGGAACAACGTTCGGCCTGCCGGTGGCGACCTCAAGGCCGGTGCGACGGTGTTCGCACCGGGCGAGAGGATCTCACCGGCCCACGTCGGGGTGTTGGCCTCGATCGGAGTCGCCGAGCCGCTCGTCGTGCGGCGGCCAACGGTCGCCGTGCTCTCGACCGGTGACGAGCTGGTCCCCGCCGGGACCGCGACGCTGCCTCCGGGGGCGATCCGCGACTCCAACGGCCCGATGCTGGTGGCGATGCTGCGCGAGCTCGGGGTGACGGTTCTCGATATGGGCATCGTTCCCGACGACGAGGTCCTGCTCCGGTCTTCTCTGGCGGAGGCGGCTTCGAGCGCCGACGCCGTCGTCACCAGCGGCGGCGTCTCGATGGGGGAGCACGATCTCGTGAAGAAGGTGCTCGCCGAGCTGGGGTCGGTCGACTTCTGGAAGGTGGCCATGCAGCCGGCCAAGCCGTTCGCATTCGGCTTCCTCGACGAAACCCCGCTGTTCGGCCTTCCCGGCAATCCCGTATCCGTCATCGTCGCCTTCGAGCAGTTCGTCCGCCCTGCCCTGCTGCGGCGCATGGGGGCGCGGCGTCTTTTCCGGCCCAGGGGCCGGGCGGTGGCCGGGGAGCAGCTGCGCACCGATGGGGAGAAGACCGTGTTCCTGCGTGTGGTCGTGAGGAGGGGTGAGGGCGCCGCGGAGGTCTTCCTGGCCGGTGGGCAGGGGTCGAACGTCCTGTCTGCCCTGGCCGCCGCCGACGCCTTTGCCGTCGTGCCCGCCGGCGTCGACATGGTCGAGATCGGTGAGCCCGTCGAGCTGGAATGGTTCCGCGGCGCGGAGACGCGCACCATGGAGGAGGTGCTCGGTGAGTGAGTCGAGCCACCTCGACGAGCGGGGGCGGGCCCGGATGGTCGACGTCTCGGGCAAGCCCGAGACCGAGCGATCCGCCACCGCCGAGGCGTTCGTGGTGCTTTCTCCCGAGGCAAAGGCGGCGCTGTTCGGCGGCAAGCTGCCAAAAGGCGATGCCCTCGCCGCCACCCGTCTCGCCGCGATCAGTGGGGCGAAGCGGACGTCGGACCTGATCCCGCTCTGCCACCCGATCCCGATCGCCGCCATCGAGGCCGACATCGAGGAGGTGGATGCCGGGGCTCGCATCATCGTGACCGTCAAGACAGTCGGACGCACCGGGGTCGAGATGGAGGCGGTGACCGGCGCCGTGCTCGGGGCGGTGACCGTCTACGACATGGTCAAGTCGATCGACCGGTCGGCCGAGATCGGGCCGGTTCGGCTACTGGCAAAGTCCGGAGGAAGGTCGGGAGAGTGGGTGCGGTGAAGGCGGTCGTCATCACGGTCTCCGACCGCGTGAGCGCCGGGGAGGCTGACGACCGCTCCGGGCCGGCCGCAGCCGAAGCCCTCCAGCGTCTCGGATTCGAGACCGAGGTGAGGGTGGCCGCCGACGGTGTGGAGTCGGTGGAGACGGCTCTCCGGTCGGCACTCGACGGCACGGTCGCTCTGGTCGTCACCACCGGCGGGACCGGGATGTCCCCAAGAGATCTCACCCCTGAGGCGACGAGGCGGGTGATCGAGCGAGAGGCGCCCGGTCTTGCCGAGGCGATGCGTTCCGCCACCTTCGGGGACAACCCCCACGGGATGCTCTCGAG
>JAUYIV010000409.1 GCA_030688105.1 Actinomycetota bacterium
ACTGCCGAAGCGGCGACGAGCACGATGGCGACGACCGCCAGTGCGGCGACGATGGTCAACGCGATGGTCATGGCTTCCGGCCCTCCTGGTAGGTCACCCGAGCAACGTATCGGGGGGGTGTGACAAGAAATGGCCATCGGCATCGGCTATCGGCCGGACGCCCCCACGGCCTACGGTCCATGGTCAGATCGGCCGACCCCGGCTCCGGACCTCGCGCTCACCGTTGCTGACGGGCACCGGGGTGACGCGCGACCTGCCGGCATCCGTGCCACAATCGGCGCACATGCTCGACCACGCTCCGTCACCGGACCTGCTCGAGGGGATCAGCTCGGCGCTGGGCCGGGCCGACCTCTCCCTCCTCGGAGAGCCGGCGGAGCGTCTTCGGCTCGACACGGAGCGCCTCGTCGCCGAGTATCTCGCCCCCCGCATGAGCGAACCCGACGGGGCGGTCGTGGTCGCAGTCGTCGGCGTATCGGGCAGCGGAAAATCGACCCTCGTCAACTCACTGGCCCGGCGGCGGATCAGCGCGGAGGGCAATCGTCGTCCGACCACGATCGAGCCGGTCGCCTGGAGCGGGACCGAGCTTCCCCCGACGCTCGATGCGCTGCGTCGCCGGCTTCCAGGACGCCTCGTCGACACTCTCCGGCCCCCGCCCGACGGAATCGTGGTCGTCGACACCCCGCCGCCGGGATTGGTCGACGACCGCGGTGAGTCGATCGCCGGCCAGATCCTCGCCGTGGCCGACGCCTGCGTGCTCGTCGCCGGGGCCGGCCGGTACGCCGACGCCGCCAGCTTCGAGTTGGCCGAGATCGCCCGCCACCGGGGCATGCCCACCGTGTTGGTGCTCAATCGGGTCCCGACCAGCCCGGAGCTCAACGGCATCCTCGTCGCCGACTACGCCGGGAAGCTCGCCGGCCGGGGCATCGTCGCCCGCCCCGATGCTGAGCTGATCGTCGCGATCGCCGACGGCCCGGTGTCCACAGACAGCGGGGGATTGCCGGGCGATTGGGTCACCGGGCTCCGCAAGGAGATCGAGGCGCTCGCCGACCCTCGGGAACGGTCTGCGATCGTCCGCCGCGGAATCGAGTTGGCGATCGCGAGGCTGTCCGATGACTTGTCCCGGATCAGGGGGATGCTCATCTCTGCCGAGACTCGCCGGGCGGCGCTGCTCGATCCCACTCGCATCGCGTACGGGCGGTCGAGCGCGGAGCTGGTCCGCGATCTTCGGGCGGGTGCCTTCGCCGAGACGGGAAGCGATGCGGAAGCCTTCGTCGCAGCACTGTCCGCCACTTCGGCCCGGAGGGCAGGAAGGGCCGCCCGCGCGGTTGCCGAGCGATGGAGCTCCGTTGCTCCAGACATGGTCGACCCCGAGCTGTTCGGTCACGGGCCACCCATCCCGACGGTCGCCCGCGAGCGACTCGAATGGTGGGCGGCCGACCTCCCCAGCCTGGCCGAGGAGGTGTCCGGCCGGCCGGTGCGGGGCCGGCATCGCCAGCGGCTCGTCGATGCGGTCCGTCATTCGGCGGTCGATCCCGGCTTCAAGCCCCGGAGAAAGGCCGCACGAATCCTTTCCCGTCATCCGGGCGTCGTCGAAGCCGCCCGGCGCCGGCTCGAAGAAGAGCTCGCAGGGATCATCGAAGCGGACTCGATGAAGTTCACGGAGCTGCTCGGTCCCAGCTCTCCCGCGGGACTGCTGGCCGAGTTGGCGTTCGCCGAGGAAGACCGATGACCGACGTGGTATCGATCGTCGAGGGGCTCGACCTCGTGGTGGGCCTCGCTCAGGACCATTTGCACCCCGACGACGTGCGGGCCGCCCGGGGCTCCGCGCTCATCGCGCGCGGACGAGTCGGCCACCTCGGCTCGACTCTGGTCCTGGCGCTTCTCGGAGGGACCGGTGCCGGGAAGTCGAGCCTGCTCAATGCCCTGGCCGGCGAGAGGGTGGCCTCGACTAGCGCGGTGCGGCCGCACACCACCGAGACCCTCGCGTGGATACCGGGGTCGGCCGAGAGCTCGCTGCGACTGCTTCTCGACCGCCTCGAGATCGAGGATCGCGTCGAACAGGATCGCTTCCCCGATCTCGCCGTGCTGGACATGACCGATGTGGATTCGCTCGTGGCATCACACCGGCGACGGGTCGAGGAGCTGCTGCCGGCGATCGATGTCGGGGTGTGGATCTTCGACCCGCTGAAGTACGCCGATCCCATCGTGCACCAGGAGCTCATCGCTTCGAACGCCCATGCCGCCGACCGCCTGATCTTCGTTCTCAACCAGATCGATACCGTGCCACCCCATGAGCGGGCGATGCTCCGCGACCACCTGATCGACCTGCTGATCGCCGACGGGATCCCACACCCGATCGTGTTCGAGGTGGCCGCCGATCCCCCGTCGGGCCCGCCCACGGGCATTGAGATGCTTGTCGACCATCTCGACTACCGCCTGGACGAGAAGCGGATCCACCTCTCGCGGATCATTGAGGACGTTCGCCGGGTTGCTCGAGCCGTCGCCGGAGCCACCGGCATCGGCGGGGGCGGCTCGCTCGACTTCGAGGCGCGCTGGGACGCCTATCGCACCCGCACGGTCGCCGAGCTGGCGGTACATGGGCCGACGGTCACGGTGTACGAAGAGGCGATGCGGTCCCTGGACCAATTGATCCTCCGTCTGTCGGTCGATGCCGGGGGGCCGTTCGGCACCCGAATTCGCCAGAGCTTCGGCCCCGATCGACTCGACACCGAGCTACGCCAGGCGGTCGATCTCATGGAGGGCGCGGTCCCCAGGAGCCGCAGGGGTCATGGGGCTCTGGACCCGGAGCGCCGGGCGGAGGCCGCCGACATCCTCGATGGTCAGCTTCAGGCCAGGATCGGTGCGCCGTTGCGTGAGATCCTCTGGGAGCGCGCCGCGCTCTCCGCAATGGTGACCGGACTGGCCGTCGATGCCTCGATGGCAGAGTCGGACCTCATCGGGGTGGTGCCGGAGTGAACGAATGGCTCGACTGGCCGTCTTATCGTCGCCTCGGTGCCCTCCTGCGGTCCGCCGACGGTGGCGCCGCCGAGGTGGGGGCACTTGCCGCCACCGACCTCGCGGACTTCGTCGAGGCGCTGAGTCACTATGCCCCCGGGTCCTTCCCGAAGGCGGTGGAGTCGATCGCCCGGGAGATCGTCGACCGTCAGCCGGCGGTGGCACCGCTGGTGGCGCTGGCCAACGCGGTCTTCATCGCCATCGAGGGCGGTCCCGAGATGGTGGCCGCCGAGGCGCGCGGTTTCCAGAAGCGGCTCGCAGCATCCGTCGAGATCCTGTCCAGCGTCGGCGCGGCGCTGATCCCCGAGGGCGGATCCGTGCTCACCCACGGAGCCTCGTCGTCGGTCCGCGCCGCGCTCGTGGCGGCCCGGGACAAGGCGATTCGAGTGGTGTGCGTCGTCGCGCCGTTCCTGGACGAGGGGCGCCGTATGGCCGCCGACCTGAACGCCGCCGGACTGCCGGTGGAGGTGGTGGCCGATGCGATGGTGCCCGACGCGCTCTATGCGGTCGACGTCGTCATCGTCGGGGCGCACGCTCTCGGCCCCGACGCGGCGGTGAACGAGGCCGGGACGTCGGCGCAGGCCAAGGAGGCTTCGAATCTGGGTGTGCGGGTCGTCGTGCTTGCCTCCGCCGACAAGGCCCTGCCGGAGCTTCTCTTCGACCGTGCCGCGGCGGCGGCCACTGCGTCGCACACCCTCGAGGTGCTGAGGCTCGCCGCGGTCGACTCGGTGGTCACCGAACTCGGGGTGCTCGACGCCGCCGGAGCCAGGCGTCTCGCCGAGGGGCGGGTGGTGGCGCGTCAGCTGTTGTGAGGCCACGGAGGGAGCCACAACGTCCGCCTCCCGCCTCCCGCCTCCCGCCTCCCGCCTCTCGCTTCCCGCTTCCCGCCTCCCGCCTCCCCCCTCCGCGGCGGCGCCATTGGCTCAGTCCACCACGCGGAGGCGTGCGTCCTCCGGCGTGACCTCCAACCGGCTCACCTTCCCGATCAGCTCGCCGTCGGCCTCCAGCCACGCCGCCGGCTCCGCCTCGATGGTCATGTTCCGGAAATCCGGGAAGACGCGTACTCCGCGAATCGTCTCGACCGATGTGCCTCGAGACGCCCGAGCGACGAGGCGCATCAACCGGACGGCGGTGACGCGGCGGAGGCTCACGGCCAGCGGGGGCGGGGCGCCGAGGCTGAGAGGTGTTCGACCGAGGTAGGTGAAATGATCGTGAACCTGGACGATGGCGCCGACCGCATCGGAGGGGCGGCCGTCCACCGTGACCCGCAGGTTCTGCAGTCGCCGCCGGTAGCCGCCGAGCACCACCCGCAGGGTGCTCCTGACATAGTGCAGGGTGCCGGCACCCACCTTGCGGATCGGCCGGCGCTCCGACTCTCGGATCACCTCCGCGTCGAACCCGGCACCCGCGGCGAACGTGGCAAAACGCGTCTCGGGACCGTCGGGACCGTCGGACTCGAGGCGAACGGTGCGCAGGAAACGGGAGTCGGTGGACTGGGCGATCACCTCGGCGGCTTTACGGGGCTTGGCGGGCAGGCCGAGGATGCGGCGCAGCACGTTCGTCGTGCCGGCGGGCACGAGGCCGAGAGCGGTGGGGGAGTCGATGAGACCATTGGCGACCTGGTGGGCGACGCCGTCGCCACCCATCGCCACGACGACGTCATAGCCCTCCGCAGCCGCCTCCGACGCGGCGAGTCGCGCCTCCGCTGGGCCATCGGGCCATACCGGCGTGACGACGAACCCGCCTTGGAGGATCGACACCACATCCCTGTGGAGTGAGGCTGTGAACCCCGAAGCGGCGGGGTTGGCGACCAGGACGAGGCGTCGCATCCGGCGAGGGTACCGCCGGATGGGGTGCCCACATCATGCCGGTACCCTCGAGTGAGTGAAGCGGTACCGAGACCGCGACGAGGCCGGGCAGCTCCTCGCCGAGCTGCTGTCACACCATGCGGGCGAGGACCCACTGGTGCTGGGCATCCCCAGGGGCGGCCTTCCGGTCGCCCGGCCGATTGCCGAGGCGCTCGATGGGGATCTGGGCGTGGTGGTTGCCGGGAAGGTGGGGGCTCCCGGCAACCCCGAATTCGCAATCGGAGCCGTGGCGCCGGACGGGGTGACCCTGATAGACGAGATCACGGTGCGCCGCCTCGGGATCTCCCCGGAGCAACTGGGGAGCGCCGTCGAGCAGGCACTCGAGAAATTGAAGCGGCGGGAGCAAGCCTTCGGCGCGGTCGGCCTCGAGGCAGCCGACAGGCTGGTGATCGTCGTCGACGACGGCGTCGCCACCGGGGCGACGCTTCAGGCCGCCCTCCAGTACCTGCGGCGCCTCGGCCCTTCCTTCCTGGTGTGTGCCGTCCCGGTGGGGCCGCCTTCGACCATCGCCCGCCTCGCCGCCGACGTCGACGAGATGGTCTGCCCCCGCCAGCCGGATCGGTTCCATGCCGTCGGGGAGTGGTACGAGTACTTCTCCCAGGTGAGCGACGAGGAGGTCGAGGCGATTCTGAGTCGCCAGTAGCGAAGGGAATTGGCGACTGGCAATTGGCGATGGGCGATGGGCGATTGGCGGCGGTTCGCAGTTCGATCCTGCTGCTCGCCTGCGGGTTTCCAGAACGCGAAAACCGGGGAACCGGTTCTTGTCACACCCGCGTCATACGGTGAGAACCATGAATCAGACCAGGCTCCCGCTCACCGATCACAGCCCCGTCGAGGGTTGGCTCGCACGGCTCGGCTTGAAGGTCACCGAAGTCACCGAGTGCCCCGTGTCCGACTGTGCGGTGTGCGCCCCTCGCCGCGCTGGAGACTCCCGAGCGGCCTGATCGTCTCCCTCCGTAAGGGTCCGAGCCTTCGGCTCGGACCCTTACTTCTGCGCGTGCGAGGACGAGGATGACCGACATTCGTGCGGGGACATCCTTGACGGTGTTCGCGGTGTGGTGAGGCCGACGGTGTGGATGATGAGGTGGCAGTAGTGGATTGTGTGGACCCCGTCGGTGGCGGTGAGCCGGGCGCCGGAGCGGAATGACGCCGACTGCGGAGGGCACAGCCTTTGGCTCAACTGCCACCCGGGTCTGTCGCTTGCCGCCTGCCGCTCGCCGCACCTACCGTCGCCGGGTGCAACCCACATGGCGACCCGGGCGGCTCAGCGTCGCCTCGTGGGCGATCTACGACCTGGCCAACACGATCTTTGCGCTTGGTGTCGGGTCGCTCTTCTTCGCCGAGTGGCTCGCCGACAACCAGGGGCGGCTTCCTCCACTCCCCAGCTGGCTCGGTCGAGGCGACCCCGCCGACCTGGCGCTGACGATCGCCGTCGACGCTGCGATGGTCGTGGTGATAGTCCTCGGCCCGTGGATCGGCGCCCTCAGCGACCACCGCGGCTCCCGAATTCGGTACCTGATCCCGATGACGGTCGTGGCGGTGATCCCCACGTTCTTTCTCGCCTCGCTCGGTGTCGTCGGCTCGCTGATCCTCTTCTCCGTTGCGCTCGTCGGGTTCAACCTCGGCTCGGTGGTGTACGACGCCCTGCTCCCCGACGTCTCGACCCCGCAGAACGTCGGCATGGTGTCCGGTACCGGCATCGCGGTCGGGTATCTGGGTTCGTTCATCGCGGTCGGGGTGGGATTTCTGTTCCTCGACGATTTCGGCCATGCCGCCGTCTTCAAGGTCATCGCGATCCTGTTCGCCCTCTTTGCCATTCCGACGTTCCTGTGGGTCCGGGAGCGGCCCCGACCCGGGGAGATCGGTGAGCCGCCGTCGCTTCGCTCGAGCCTCCGGAGGCTGGCGGCGTCGTGGCGGCTGGCCCGGCGTCACGAGGGGGTGGCCCGGTTCCTCGTGGGCCGGTTCCTGTACACCGATGCGGTAAACACCCTGATCGGCGGATACCTCACCATCTACGCCAAGGAGGAGCTCGGCTTCACTTCCGGGGAGCTCCAGGCGCTCCTCACCGCCGCCATCAGCGCCGCCGTCGTCGGCGGTTACTTCGGGGGCCGTCTCGTCGATCGCATCGGCCCGCGCCGCCTGCTTCACACGGTTCTCTACGCATGGATGATCGCCATGATCGTGGGGGTGATCGCCGGCGGCACAGGGACCAAGGCGCTGGCCTGGCCGCTCGGCGGCCTGGGCGGCCTC
>JAUYIV010000410.1 GCA_030688105.1 Actinomycetota bacterium
GGGAGGAGGGCGACCGGATCTGCGGCCAATTCGGCCGCAGATCCCGAGACCTGTTCTGTGATCGTGGGCGCCGGTATCCTTGCGGATATCCGGTCCTGGCCCGGTTCGACCTCGGGAACGCTACCCGGTGTCCTCGGGCACATCGGCGTCGGAGGGGTGAATGGAAGGCAGCACCGACCCGATCATCCTCGGAGGCTTCGGCAACTGGGCCGAACGGCCCAGCATCGTCCTCAGACCGGAGTCGGTCGACGCGGTGGGGTGGCTGCACCGGCTCTTCACGGGGCTGGCCGAGGTCGAGGGCGGGTATTCGGTGAGGCTCGAGGATCAGTCGGAGGTCGAGCTCGAGGATGTCGAGTCGCTCGAGCTGCGGGTCTCCGATTTTCACCCGGCAATGGCGGTGACGACCGCGGGCGCCAAGCGGTTCTTGTGGGCCTGCAATCGCGACGACTGGGCAACGGTGGCTGCCCTGCTCGAGCCCTTCCTCGCCGGAATGCCCGGCCACCGGTATCTGCACCACGCCTTCGGCGCCAGCGACGAGGCCGATGTCGTGCTGTCATTCGGGGAGGCCATCTCCGACCAAGATCTGGCCTCGGCGGCTGAGCTGGCGGCGGATGAGCTGGCGGCGGCCGAGTTGGCGGCGGCCGAGCAGTCCACCCATGCCCAGGCTCCCATCCGGATACCTTCCCTGGGTCCTCACGGCGGGACCGCGGTGCCGGTATCCATCGAGGTGGCCCGGATCACGATCCCGGCGTCCGATGTGGAACGGGCCCGGCGCTTCTACGAGCATGTTCTCGGGGTCGAAGCCGACGATACGGTTCCTAGCCGCCTGTACTTCCACACCGGGGGACCAACCCTCGTGGTCGTCGACTGGGACGTGGAGGGCGGAGATCGTGAATTCAGGCCAAACCCCGATGATCTCTACCTCGCCACCGACGGGCTCGAAGAGACGTTTGCCAGAGCGGTCGCTGCCGGCGCCGAGATCCGGTCACCGATCGATCGCGGGCCCTGGGGAGAACGCTCGTTCTACTGCTCCGACCTCGACGGGAACCCGCTCTGCTTCGTCGACGAGACGACGGTGTTCATGGGTCGGGGCGCACCCTGGGAGTGATCGTTCACAACTCGCAGTGGGTCTCCGTTTCGGCCCGGCAGGTGTCCGTTCCGCCCCCGCCATTGGCGATGTCGGTTCCGGCACTTGCCTTTGAGGGTGTCTCCGCCTTTGCCGCCCAACAGCTCGTCGTCGCCCTTGCTGCCCTCGAGGGGGTCGGCCTTGGCACCACCCTTGAGGGTGTCGGCGCCCCCTCCGCCCACCAGGGTATCGGGGCCGCCGTGAATCGGCGCCGGAGACGTTGCCCTTCACGTCGTGGTGCTAATCAGATAATCTGATTCTATGCCCAATGTTTCCGCCACCGAAGCGGCTCGCCGATTCTCCGATCTCTTGGACGGGGTCGAACACCGTGGCGAGCACTACACGATCTTTCGACACGGCCGAGCCGTGGCGGAGCTGGGGCCGGCGACCCGAGGCGGCGCCGGCGATGCCAAGGACCTGCTCCGCCGTCATTCTCCCGATTCGGGTTGGCGAAAGGATGTCGAGGATATCCGTTCGCTGCTCGCGATCGAGGATCGGGTGTGACCGCACTCCTGCTCGATACGACCTTCCTCGTCGACACCGAACGGGACGGGATCGACCTCGATACGCTCATCGACGACGACGATGACGTCGCGGTAGCGGCCATAACCATCGCCGAGCTTCTGGTGGGGGTGATCCTGGCGACCGGCAAACGGCGCGTGGCGCGTCAGGCGTTTGTCGAGGAAGCGATCTCGTCAATACCGATTCTCGCCTACGACCACGCGGTGGCCATCGAGCATGCCGAACTTCTCATGGCGGTTCGCATCGCCGGGCGACCGCGCGGAGGCCACGACCTGATCATCGCCGCCACGGCCAGGGCGGCACGTCGAACCGTCGTCACGATCGACGCCGCCGCGTTCTCAGATCTACCCGGGGTCGCCGTCCGAAGTCACCGGTGAGTTCGATTCCCGGCCAGCGCCTCCTGCAAGGTCGCCCAGGGGAGATCGGCGCACTTGATCCGGACCGGGAAGCGGCGTACTCCGGCCAGGGCCTCCAGGTCGCCCAGAGCCGCCCCCGGTCGTTCCGGGTCCACGCCGGGGTCGCCGGGTTCGATGTTCAAGAGCCGCTTCACCCGATGCACCAATTCGTCGACGTCCTCGAGCGAGAGACCGACGATCTTGTCGGCCATCATCGATCCCGAGGCCTGGCTGATCGAGCATCCCCGGCCCCGGACCGCGGCGTCGGTCACCGCGCCGTCCTTGATGCGAAGCTCCACCGTCACCTCGTCACCGCACAGCGGGTTCTGGCCCTCGGCGGTGGCATCCGCTCCCTCGATGTGACCCGAGTGCCGCGGGCTCCGGTAGTGGTCGAGGATCACCTGCCGGTATAGCTCGTCAAGCGACACCGAAGATCCTCCTCGCCTCGTGGAGCCCGGCCACGAGGGTGTCGACCTCTTCAGGCACGTTGTAGACGTAGAACGATGCCCGGGCGGTCGCGGCCAACCCGAGCACCCGCATCAGCGGCTTGGCGCAGTGGTGTCCGGCCCGGATCGCCACCCCCTCCTGATCCAGGATCGTCGCCAGGTCATGGGGATGGATGTCACCCAGCGTGAACGACACCGCCGCCCCGCGCTGCGCCGGGTCCATCGGCCCGTAGATGGTCAGTTGCGGGATCTCGGAGAGCTTCTCGAGGGCGTAGCGGGTGATCTCGATCTCGTGCTGGCGGACCGCGTCCATCCCGATCGCCGAGAGGTAGTCCACCGCGGCACCCAACCCGATGGCCTGGGCGATCGGGGGAGTGCCCGCCTCGAACTTGTGGGGTACCTCGGCCCAGGTCGACTCGGTGAAGTCGACGTCACGGATCATCTCGCCCCCGCCCTCGGCGGGCTCCATCTCCTCGAGCCGGTCCATGCGGCCCCACAGAACCCCGACGCCGGTGGGCCCGAGCATCTTGTGGGCGCTGAACGCCACGAAGTCGGCACCCATCGACTGGACGTCGACCGCGCAGTGCGGGACCAGCTGGGCTCCGTCGACGATGGCGAGGGCGCCCACCGCCCGGGCGGCGGCCACCGCCTCGGCGACCGGTCCGATCGTGCCGAGGACATTGGACATCCCCGAGATCGACACGATCTTCGTCCGGCCATCGACGACCTCATCGATGCGGGAGGTGTCGACCAGGTAGTCCTCGGTGAGCGGCAGGTACGCCAGCTCGGCGCCGGTGTGGCGGGTGATCAGCTGCCACGGGACGACGTTGGCGTGATGTTCCATGTGGGAGATGACGATTCGGTCGCCCGGCTTGAGGTGATAGAGGCCCCAGCCGTACCCGATGTGGTTGATCGCCGCAGTGGTGCTTCGGGTGAAGACCACCTCGCGATCCGAGGCGGCGTTGATGAAGCCGGCGACCTTGGCCCGGGCGCCCTCATAGGCATCGGTGGCCTCCTCGCCGAGTTGGTAGGCGCCGCGATGCACATTGGCGTTGAGACGGCGGTAGTAGTCATCGACGGCGTCGAGAACCTGGACCGGCTTCTGCGAGGTGGCGGCGCTGTCGAGGTAGACGAGCGGCTTGCCGTTCATCTCCCGCTCGAGGATGGGGAAGTCCTTGCGAAGGTGGGAGAGATCAGTCATACCGCCTCCCGCCTCCCGCCCCCCGCAAGAGGGTTGTGGGCGCGCGATCAGATAGGCACGCGTGTCTTGCCGGCGACCGGCAGCCGGTAGCCGGTAGCCGACTCACGCTCTCACCTCTCGGAACGCGTCGTAGCCGTCCTCCTCGATCCTCTTGGCGAGGTCGGGGCCGCCGGTCTCGACCACGCGGCCATCCATGAAGACGTGTACCACGTCGGGGGTGATGTAGTCGAGCATCCGCTGGTAATGGGTGATGATGAGAAAGGCGCGCTCCGGCGACGTCAGCCGGGTCACGCCTTCGGCGACGATCTTGAGCGCGTCGATGTCGAGGCCCGAGTCGGTCTCGTCCATCACCGCCAGTTCCGGCTCCAGGACCGCCATCTGCAGCACCTCGTTGCGCTTGCGTTCGCCGCCCGAGAACCCCTCGTTGAGGTAGCGATCGGCGAATTCGGGCTCCATGCCCAGTTCCTTCATCGTGTCTGCCACCTTCAGCCGCAACTCGAGCACCGTGTATTCCGTGCCGGTGCGGTTGCTGAGCGCGCTGCGGAGGAAATTGACCACCGACACCCCGGGGATCTCCTCGGGATACTGGAAGGCGAGGAACATTCCCTCCCGGCCGCGCCGGTCGGGCGGCCATCCGACGATGTCCTCGCCCTTGTAGAGGATGCGCCCGCCGGTCACTCGAAGGCCCGGGTGGCCCATGAGCACGTTGGCCAGCGTCGACT
>JAUYIV010000003.1 GCA_030688105.1 Actinomycetota bacterium
GCCGGCGGCAGCGTGGTCTTCTGGCAGCACCTGTTCTGGACCTTCGGCCATCCCGAGGTCTACATTCTGATCCTCCCCGCGATGGGCATCGTCTCCGAGGTCCTGCCCGTCTTCTCCCGGAAGCCGCTCTTCGGCCGGGCGTTCGTGATCTTCTCGGGCATCGCCATCGGGTTCATGGGCTTCGGGGTGTGGGCCCACCACATGTTCACCAGCGGCCTCGGGCCGGTGGCCGAAGCCGCATTCGCGCTTACGACGATGTTCATCGCCGTGCCGACGGGTGTGAAGATCTTCAACTGGCTGGGGACGATCTGGGGCGGATCGCTGAGGTTCAAGACGCCGATGCTTTTCTCGCTCGGGTTCATCGCGATGTTCGTGATCGGCGGGCTGTCGGGTGTCACCCACTCGATCGTTCCGGCGGACAGTCAGCAGCACGACACCTACTACGTGGTCGCCCACTTCCACTACGTGCTGTTCGGCGGCGCGGTATTCGGCCTCTTCAGCGGCATCTACTACTGGTGGCCCAAGATCACCGGCAAGTTGCTGCACGAGGGGCTGGGAAGAATCCACTTCTGGATCATGCTGATCGGTTTCAACCTGACGTTCGCCCCAATGCACATCCTCGGCCTCGCCGGAATGCCGCGGCGCACCTATCGATATCCCGAGGGGCTTGGCTTCGAGTTCTGGAACTTCGTCGCCACCGTGGGGTCGTATCTGATCGCACTGTCGATCGCGGTGTTCCTGGTGAACTGGTGGCGGACCACGCGCCGCGGCGAGCCGGCGGGCAACGACCCGTGGGACGCCCGCACGCTCGAATGGACCATCCCCTCTCCACCTCCCCACTACAACTTCGAGACGGTGCCCCGGGTGCACTCGGAGGACGCCTTCTGGCATGAGAAGTACGGCGAGGACGAGGCCGGACACGCAGTGCCCGCCGTCGCCGGAGGCTCCGACCACGGCGAGGCCGAGCACCCTGACGAGGAGATTCACATGCCCTCGCCCTCCTACTACCCGGCGCTCACCGCGTTCGGGTTGTTCATCGCCTTGCTGGGGTTCGTATACCTACCGGTCGGGCTGGTGGCCGTCGCGGCCGGTGTCCTGGTGACGATGTGGGGCTTTTTCGGCTGGTCGATGGAGCCCTTGACAAGGGACTCGCACGGATGAGCACCATCACGTACAGCGATCCCGCCGAACACGCCGGTCACCCTCCGCTGTCCCATGTGCGCAAGGTCGCCATGTGGGCCTTCCTCGGGTCGGAATGCCTGTTCTTCGGATCGCTGATCTCCACCTTCCTGCTCTACCGCAACCGCACCGGCGACGGACCGACGGCCGCCGACATCTTCGACGTTCCATTCACCTCGATCTCGTCGTTCATCCTCCTCATGTCGTCGCTGACGATGGTGCTGGGGCACTACGCCTCTGAGCGAAAAGACTTCAGGCGGATGCGAGTGTGGCTCCTCGCCACCGCCCTCTTGGGTATGACCTTCCTCGCCGGCCAGGTGTTCGAGTTCACCGAGTTCGTCGAACACGGCCTCACGGTCACGACCAGCCCGTTCGGGTCGTCGTTCTTCGTGTTGACGAGCTTCCATGGGGGCCACGTCGCCATCGGGGTGATCATGCTCCTGGCGACCGCCTTCATGTCGTTTGGCGGGAAGCTGAGACCCGACGGAGGGATGAACATCGAGCTGGTAGCTCTCTATTGGCACTTCGTCGACATCGTCTGGATCGTGATCTTCACCGTCGTCTACCTGTTGCAGGTGTGACATGACCGAGGCCGCCCACCGCCCCCACCCCAGGCCCCGTGACTATTGGGCGATCGCCCTCGTCCTCGGGGTGATCACCGCCGCCGAGGTGACGGTCACCTACATCGACGCCCTCGGCGGGGCCGTGGTCCCGCTTCTCCTGGTGATGGCCGCGGCAAAGTTCTGGCTGGTGGTCGCCTGGTTCATGCATCTCCGGTTCGAAGAGCCGCTCTATCGCAACCTCTTCGTGATCGGCCTGATCGCGGCGCCGGTGCTGTTCGGGGCGGTGCTGTTCACCTTCGGCGTCCTGATCGGGGGCTGAGCTGTGGACGGGCAGTCCGTGTCCGTGGGGCTGGAAGCCTTCCCGTTCCACGTCCACCTCGATGTGGTCGCGGTCGTGGCGGCGTTGGTGATCGGATACCTCTATGGGCTGCGGCGGCTGGCCGGCCGGCATGCCCCACTCGGAGAGCCGGCGGTGACCGGCCGGCAGATCGCCTGGTTCACCTCCGGCGTGGTGCTCTTCGCCGCCGTCGAGATGTGGCCCATCCACGACATAGGAGAGGGGAGCCTCTACTCGTTCCACATGGTCGAGCACCTCGTGCTGGCCCTGCTGGTCCCACCGGCTCTCCTCAAGGGCACACCGTGGTGGCTGCTGAGGCTTCTGGTGAGGCCACTGATTCCGGTGCTCCGCGTGGTCACGCGGCCAGTCGTGGCGCTGCTCGCATTCAATGCGGTGTTCGCCCTGATGCACTCGCCACCGGTCGTCGAGGCGATGCTGTCGAGCCAATTCGTCCACTTTCTTCTCCACACCGCGTTGATCGGGACCGCGACCCTCATGTGGTGGCCGGTGCTCGGGCCGATCCCCGACCTCCCGCGACTCACCCCCTTGATGTCGATGGGATACCTGTTCCTGCAGTCGCTGATCCCGACGATCCCGGCGTCGTTCCTGACGTTCGCCGACGAACCGGTGTACGAGGTGTACGAGACTCTCCCGCGGCTGTGGGGGCTGCCTGTGCTCGAGGACCAACTGATCGCCGGCCTGATCATGAAGATCGGGGGTGGGGTCATCCTGTGGACGGCCATCGCCGTCGTGTTCTTCAAGTGGGCGTTCGAGGAGGAACGCGCCGCCGGGGCGCGCCGCCTCCAGGTGCCATCGTGAGGGTCCAGGCTGCCGTTGTGCTCTTGGTCCTCCTGCTGGCCGGCTCGTGCGCCGGCGAGGAGCGGCGCGTCACCGGGAACGTCACCGGGATCATTGGCGACCTCTCGGGGATCACGTCGTTCGAGATACGTCCTCCGGGCGAAGCTCCGATCACCTTCGAGCCGGACGACAACCTCGACGTGTTCGGCGATGGCACGACCCCGCTCAATCACCTCTTCGAGCACGTTCAGACCGGGCAACCGGTGCGGGTGACGTATCGGGTCGAAGGGGACGTCAACGTGGCGGTGGTGGTGGAGGACGCGTAGGGCCGGCCTGGCAGTGAACCGCCGTCGGCCTTCGGTCATCCGCCATCGGCCGGACTCGCCGAGCAGTGTCGGGGATCCCGCCGCCGACATTCCGGCAGTCGCTGGTCGGACGTCGGCTCGGACGAACGGGCCGACTACGGTCCCCGGGTGCCGCTTCCGACGCTCACCGAGGGGGACCAGCTCGCCGTTGTGCTCGAACCGCTGGGGCTGACCCCGATCGGCCGCCCCGCGCCCATCGGTGACGAGTTCGGTTTCGCCAGCAGCCGGGTGAGGGTCACGGTGGTCGAGTCGGGCGGCGACGAGCACTCGGTCGTGGTCAAGGTCTGGGAAGTCGCCGATCAGGGCGCCGCCGAAGTCGGATTCTACGAATCGTGGGCACCTCGGCTTCCCACCAGGCTGCCCGCCTACCACGGGGGCTATTCGACCGACCAGATGGCGGTGATCGTGCTCGAGGATCTCGGGCCGGTTCGGCAAGGCGACGCAGAGTTCCCCTTCGAACCGCCGGACCTGTACTCGGTCGCGCGCAGCCTCGGCTTGAATCACTCGTCGACCGCGGGCCTCCCCAGCAACCTCACGCTCGTCGGCCGCCCGCGATCGGCGGAGTGGCACGAGTCCCGTCGCGCCTCGTACCTCGAGAGGTTCGGCCTGCCGGATCGCGATGCCGTGCGGGCGATCGTGAGGCATTCCCAGGTCGCCGAACGAGTTGGAGCCGACCTGCTCGCCATGAGCGTCCCCGGACTGGTGCACAGAGACCTGCATGCCGACAACATCGTGTTCCTCCCCGACGACACCCCGGTGATCCTCGACTGGTCTCGGCCGGGATGGGGCTCGGCCGCCCACGACCTGGCATCGCTATTGGTCGACGGCGCGGAGCCGGTCGACTATCCGGCGGGGATCGAAGGGTTCAGGTCGGTCGCCGACTTGAGCGACGACGAGATACATGGCGCATTCCTTCGCCGGCTGGTCACCGGGACGCTGGGTGCGGCCGGGTGGATCCCTCAGACCGATCGCCAGCGACGCCTCGTGGCCGCCGGCGCAGCTCGCGTCGAGGCCGCGGCCACATGGCTGGCAGCTCGAGCCCCAGGCGTGGTCGAAGGCCTGGCGGTGTGAGCGACGCGGCTCATCGATTCGGGTACAGCCAACGTCGCGCCAGGTGGCTGAGACCGGGCATGACAACCCAGGTCATCAGGATCACGAGGATGACGGATGTGAGCAGGGTCCGCGCCACGTACGGAGCTCCGAAGGTCACCGGCAGTCCGACAGAGGGTCGTCCCCCGGCGAACGCACCGAGACCGAGGGTCACGACAACGACCAGGGGGAAGATCGCCACCAGAACCAGGATCGCCATCTTCCATTTCGGCGGCGGTACCACCACGGTCTCTCCGGCCAGCTGGAACCAGGTCTCCAGGCCGGAGGCGCTCCTGGTCGTCGGAAGACCCGTTACGAGCGGCTCGAGGAGATGCAGCCAGTGGGCGCGTTCCGCCGAGTTCTCCCATCGCCGCAGGTCCTCCGCCGAGTCGAACCGCGCGACGAGGACATAGTCCGACGAGGGCCCCTTGAGCGACGGGGGTCGGAGCACCGTCGCGCCACGCCACCCGGGGAAACGGCTGACCTCGTCGCTGATTCCCCGGAGCCACACCTCGAACCGATCGGCGCGGTCCATCCGGACGTGGTGGCTCACGACCCAGGTGACGGATGAATCCGCGGACTCCAAGGGGACGGCGGACGGCTCCATGAGGCTCCCCTCGGATAGGCGGTGTCCTTGAAACTACCCGACGGAAGCCTGGCCGGACCGGCCCGCCGCCGATCGCGGGACGCGGCGGCCTCGGCCGCTACTTCCTCGGCGTCGACGCGATCAGGGCGGCACCCGCCAGGATGGCCGCGGCGGCGCCGCCGAACACGATCAGGCCGACGGTGGACCCGGCTTCGAGGAGCACCCGGCTCAGTCCGTAGACGACTGCGGCGCCGATCCCGATGCCGAGGGCCGGCAGGCCCATGGCGGTGACCGCGTCGCGGATGAATGCGCCCGGGCTGCGCGGCCAGGCCTCGCCTCCGATGCCGATTGCCTCCGTGCGGGAGACCCGCTCGACGGTTGCACCGACCATGGCCCCGGTGACCGCGCCGGCGATGACCGCAACCAGGACGGCCCGGAACACGGAGAGAGTGACGATCCCGGCTTCGATCGTGCCGCCGGCGCCCACCGCAGCGCGGGTGGTGGAGAAGCCGATGACGGCGCCAACGGAGCCACCGATGAGGGCCTGTGGACCGGCGATGAAACGTGACTGTTCGGGGGAGGCCTCCCG
>JAUYIV010000005.1 GCA_030688105.1 Actinomycetota bacterium
GTCGACAGTCTTTCTTGCGGGAAGCGGGAAGCGGGAAGCGGGAAGCGGGAGACGGGAGGCGGTACGCGGGAGGTTTCTTGCGGGAGGCGGGAGGCGGGCGACCTCTGCCATCATTCGGGCCATGAGCGACCGGGACCCCAGGAAGGGCAGCGAGGTGGGCCCGGGTTCGCGGGGCGAGGACCCTCCCGGGCTCCTCTCCGGCCCCAATTCTCCCTACACCATCGTGACGATCCTCGCCCTGACCGCGCTGACGGCCTTCGTGATCATGGCGAATCCCTTCGACGGCGGGCCCACCGGGGCCGTCTCCCCCTCCACCACGTCTGCGTCGGACACGACGACCGTCGAAGCCAGCACGAGCTCCACCGCCGCGGACCCGGCCGCCACCACGACCCGGGCTGCCAACCCCGGCGGCCCGCTCCAGGGGATCTCGCTCGAACTTCTGGCATCGGGGATGCCTCAGCCGGTGGGCGCCTGGTCGATCCCGGGCGACGATCGAGTGTTCGTGATCGAACGCGGGGGACGGGTGGTGGTGATCGACGAGCAGGGGCTCCAGGGCACCCCCTTCCTCGATCTCAGCGACCGGGTCAACTCGGGGGGCATCGAGAATGGCCTCCTCGGGCTGGCCTTCCACCCCGACTACGACGACAACGGCCGCCTCTTCGTGTATTACACCCACACCGAGCCGGGGGACGACTCGCCGGACTCACGGATCTCGGAGTTCCGGGCGAGCAACCGAAACGCCTCGACCGTGGACAGTTCGACCGAGCGCGTCGTGCTCGAGGTCGAGCAGGAAGGCATCCGTCACCGCGCCGGGATGCTGCAATTCGGACCGGACGGCTACCTCTGGATCGCCCTGGGTGACGGCGGCCTCGGCGACTACAGCGCCCAGGATCTCGAGCGGTACCAGGGGAGCATCCTCCGGATCGATGTCGACTCGGGAAACCCCTATGCGATCCCGCCGGACAACCCGTATGCCGGCGGGGGCGGGCTCCCCGAGATCTGGGCGCATGGGCTGCGGAACCCATGGCGGTTCTTCATCGACGCGGTCGAGGGCCTGATCTACATCGGCGACGTCGGACAGGCCGGTGTAGAGGAGGTCAACGTCGCCCCCCTGTCCCAGGGCGGCATCGACTGGGGATGGCCGAATTTCGAAGGCGACAATTGCTACCTCCCCACCGACGGCTGCGACATGGGTGGATGGGAGGGACCGACTGTGGGGTACGGTCACGAGGAGGGCGCCTGCTCGGTCACCGGCGGCATCGTGTACCGCGGCGCGGCGATCCCCGAGCTCGCCGGCCACTACTTCTACGCCGACTGGTGCGTCGGGTTCATCCGATCCTTCAGGTACGCGGATGGGGCGGCCACCGATGAACGGGATTGGACCGGCGACATCGCCGACCTCGGAACGCTCCAGATATCGTCGTTCGGCTGGGACGCCGAGAACGAGATGCTCGTGGTGGACTCGAACGGGAGCGTGTATCGGGTGGTGCCGGTGAGGTAGGAGGTCGGTCGGTTGTCGGCCGCAGGCCTCTTTCAGACCGGCAACCCCAGATCCCGACTGATCAGCAGTCGCTGGATCTCGCTGGTGCCCTCGCCGATCTCGAGGATCTTGGCATCGCGGTAGAGGCGTGACACCGGAGTGTCGTCGATGAACCCCGAGCCGCCGAAGATCTGCGTCGCCTTCCTCGCCCCGGTCACCGCCGCCTCGGAGGCGAAGAGCTTGGCGGCGGCGGCGGCCGCCCGATGATCCTTCCCGTTGTCGCGCAGCCAGGCCGCCCGGAACATCAGCAAGCGGGCGGCGTCGACCGCGACCTGCATGTCGGCGATGCTGAAAGCGACGGCCTGGTTCGACCCGATCGGCTTTCCGAAGGCCACCCGCTCCTTGGCATATCCGAGGCTGTGATCGAGGCACGCCTGGGCTACGCCCACAGACATGGCGGCGATGGCGATCCGCCCCTCGTCGAGGATCGCCAGGAACTGCCGCAGACCCTGGCCGACCTCACCCAAAAGGGCGTCGGAGGCCACACGGCAATCGTCGAGGCGTACCGGGTGGGTGTCGGAAGCCCGCCAGCCCATCTTGTGATACGCCGGCCCCACCGTGAGCCCCGGCGTGCCGGCGGGCACGATGAATGCCGAGATCTCGTCGGGACCGGTGACGGCGGTGACCATGACGAGCGAGGTGATCTCGGTGCCCGAGTTGGTGATGAAGGCCTTCTCCCCGTTGAGGACCCACTCGTCACCGTCTCGCTCGGCTCGGGTGCGGGTCGCCCCGGCGTCCGATCCGGCATCGGGCTCTGTCAGGCCGAAGGCCGCCAGCGCCTGGCCCGCCAACAGGTCGGGGAGCCAGCGCCTCTTCTGTTCCTCGGTGCCGAACCGGTTGATCGGGTTCGCCCCAAGGCCCACGCCGGCCTCGAGCGTGATCGCCATCGAGGAGTCGACTCGGGCCAGCTCCTCCACGGCGATACACAGCGTTGCGAAGTCGGCGCCGGAGCCCCCGTACTCCTCGGGGAAGGGAAGCCCGAACAACCCGAGCTCTCCCATCTTGCGAACCACGTCGAGCGGGAACTCGGCATTGCGGTCCCACTCCGCAGCACGAGGAGCGATCTCCGCCTCGGCGAAGTCGCGGACGACGCGGCGAAAGGCGTTGTGCTCTGGGGCAGGAGAGAAGTCCAATTCAGGAGGGAGGTTAATGCCCGCCTCCCGCCTCCCGCCTCCCGCAAGAGGCGTCTCCCGTCGCCCGTCTCCCGCCGCCGCTCCGGAGTCATGTCGCAGACGGATCACTAGCTTGCCGTCGTGATCCATCTGTCGGCCCTCGCCGGCATCGTCGCCATCTCGTTCTCCGCGATCTTCGTTCGCCTGGCCGACGTGTCGCCAGCCACCGCCGCCTTCTTCAGGACGACCTATGCGATCCCGCTCCTGGTGGTGGTGCACCTCGCCGGGCACCACCGTCGCAGCAGACGCGAGCGCCTCCTCGCCGTTTCGGCAGGCGTCCTCCTCGGCGTCGACCTCACCCTCTGGCACATCTCCATCGAGTTCATCGGGGCCGGGCTCGCCACCGTGGTCGCCAACGTGCAGGTCGTCTGGGTGGGGCTGGTCGCGTGGCTGGTCCTTCGGGAGCGACCGACCAACACCGCCTTTGCCGTCGTGCCGCTCGTGCTGGTCGGCATCGCGCTCATCGGCGGCATCGGGCGGGAGGACGCGTTCGGCGACCGTCCACTGCTCGGGGCGCTCATGGCCACCGGGGCCTCGATCACCTACTCGGGGTTCCTGCTGCTCTTCCGCGCATCGAATCGCTCGCTGGCGCCCACGGCGGGGCCGCTGCTCGATGCCACCGCAGGTGCGGCGCTGGCGATGCTGCTCATCGCCCCGCTGGACAGCGGCTTCTCCTTCGAGATCTCATGGCCGGCGCACGGATGGCTGATCGCCCTTGCGGTCGTCGCCCAGGTGCTGGGATGGCTTCTCATCGCCGGGGCGCTGCCCCGGCTTCCTGCGCTCGAGACATCGGTGATGCTCCTGCTCCAACCGGCGTTGACGATCCTGTGGGCGCGAATGCTCTTCAACGAGAGCCTCTCGCGACCGCAGTGGATCGGAGTGCTCGTCGTGCTGGCCGGGGTCGCCACCGCCGGGGCGCGTGGTTCGGTGCGGCGGATCGAGGCGACGACGCCACCGGGACCGTGACAGGCCTGACCGCTATTGGAGCGGGGGAAACCACACCGCCGGGTCCTTGAAGAACCGCGACCGCGGCACCGCATCATTCGCCCCGAGCGATCGCGCCCTGATCATCGCCATGTCGTCGACATGGGGACCGTAGACGACGACACGCCCGCAGATTCCGACCAGGCGGCGGACGGCCTCGTCGGCATCGGGGTGTTCCAGGTCGACGAATCCCACGGCGAACCGTCCGTGACCCGAAGGGACCCCGGCGTCGACCTCGAGCCGGTAGCCGGCAGATGCCGCGGCTTCATCCACCTTGGACCGATCGAGCAGGCTGCGGGTGACGAGGACGGCCCCAGGCCGCATCGCCGCCGCCTTCCCCGCACCCCAGGCGAGGTGGGCGTGCCAGGCCTCTTCCCCGAGCTCCTGCGATGAGGCCGGGGCGAGATCGAAGACGTCGCCCGGCAACGCCGCCTCGACGGCCTCGGCCCTGGTGACCGGATCCGCCCCGAGGGTCGCCAGAGCCTCCGTCGGAAACCGCATCGCCTCCTGAAAGAGCTCGAGCGGCGACCGCCACTGCTCCCCGACCGGTTTCGCCAGCAGATCGGAGAGGGCATCCCCGAGCCAGGCACCGCCGGCGGCAGTCGCCTCCTCGACGCGGGGAAGGCCGGCCGCATCGAGCCGCGCCTCCAGATAGGGCCGATAGGCCGCGACCAGGGCATCACGAAGAGACATCGCCACCTCGTCCATGGCAGGGAGAGTAAGAGCGTGAGGTAATAGGCTCGTCCCCGGCTACCCGCAGTGGTCGAGACCCCTCCCCGTTAGAGTCATCGCCAAGTCGAAATCGAGAGAGGGAAGCAATGCGCCGTCTGATCGTCGTGGCCGCGCTCCTGGCCTTGGCCGCCACGGCGTGCAAGATCGAGACCACATTCGGGGTGGTCATCGACGCCGACGGCTCGGGCACGATCGTCGCCGAGGTGGGCATGGATGAGGAAGCCCAGGACTACCTCCTCGAGGGAGTCGACGACCCGTTCGAGGGCAATGATCTCGCCGCGTTCACCAATGCGGTCCGGCGGACCGAGACGCGCGGTGACCTCATGTTCTGGATCGTCGAGGTCCCCTTCGACG
>JAUYIV010000007.1 GCA_030688105.1 Actinomycetota bacterium
GACCTCCCCCTCGAAGACGCCCGGATGAGTCGACGCCAACTCAACACCGTTCGACGGTCGGTCTCTTGCCATTCGTAATACTGTATTTGCTGTATTTGCGTGCCGTCACGGTTCCCGTTCGCGCTAACGGCTGGCGCGTCCGCGTTCGACGTTCCCCTTTATCCCGGCAAAGCGGCGGGCAGCAAAGCGGCATTGGGACAAAGGAGAACCCTGAACGCGCGTAGGCACCGGTGGCGCGAACAGCCAGTATATTCCGGGAAATCCAGTCGGGAGGCTGCTCCCCTCGCCGCCGCCGTCGGCGGACCGATCCTGCTCACCCCCACCGACACCCTCCCCCAGGCTGTCGTCGACGAGATCACCCGCCTCGACCCCACCTTCATCTACATCGTCGGCGGCCCCGCTGCCGTCTCCAACGACGTCCGAGCTCAACTCAACACCTTCGCCCCCACCGGCCACCTCTACGGTCCCAACCGCTACGCCACGGCGGTGGCGATCAGCGGGGCGGTGTTTCCCGACGGCGCCGGGGTGGTCTATGTGGCGGTGGGCACCAACTTCCCCGACGCCCTGGCCGGGGCCGCCCAGGCGGCGGCGTGGGGATCCCCGATCCTGCTCACCCCCACCGACGCCCTCCCCCAGAACGTCATCGACGAGATCATCCGCCTCGACCCCTACGCCATCATCATCCTCGGCGGAGACGCTGTGATCTCACCCAACATCGAAACCCAACTCGAGGCCCTGCTCGGGATCTGAACCCAGACCGCCACACCGGCCGGATTGTGTCGCGGTGAGCTGCGCACATTGCGAGTGGCCAGGTCATTGCGCGAGGTGTCGGCGTTCAAAGTTCCCCTTTATCCCGGCAGAGCGGCGGGGGGTTGGACAGCCGGGCTCAGCCGACGAAAGGCCCTAGCCGCTCCGTCGAGCCCCTGCTTACGGTGTGCCCGAGGTAATCAGTGTTCTCCGTACTCGATACCCGACCCGTCGCCCCTGGCGTGACCAGGCTCGAGATCGCCGCCCCCCGGGTGGCTCGATTTTGGAAACCCGGCCAGTTTGTCATCGTCCGCGTCGACGGCGAGGGCGAGCGCATCCCCCTCACCGTCGTCGACGCCGACCCGGCGGCGGGTCACATCACCCTGATCGTGCAGGCCGTGGGTTACACCACGCGCCGCCTGTCCCAAGTCCCCACCGGGGGCGAGATCGCCGACGTGGTAGGACCGCTGGGCCGTCCCTCTGAGATCGAGGCATTCGGCCACGTGGCCGTCGTCGGGGGCGGCGTCGGCACGGCGGTGGCATTCCCCACGGCGCGGGCGCTGCAGGGCGCCGGCAATCGGGTGACCGTCATCGTCGGGGCGCGGACCGCAGCCCATGTGATCCTCGCCGACGAGATCCGGGACGCCGGGTGCGACCTGATCGTCGCCACCGAGGACGGGTCGGCCGGGGTCAAGGGGCTCGTCACCGGGCCACTCGAGGAGCTCATCGAAGCCGACATCGTCGACCGGGTCATCGCCGCTGGACCGATCCCGATGATGCGGGCGGTCGCCGAGACGACCCGGTCGGGCGCGATCCCCACCATGGTCAGCCTGAACCCGATCATGGTCGACGGCACCGGCATGTGTGGCGGGTGCCGGGTGCGGGTGGGCGGGGAGATGAAGTTCGCCTGTGTCGACGGGCCCGACTTCGACGCCCACCTGGTCGACTTCGACGGGCTGGCCCGCCGCAACCGCACCTATCTGGAGTTCGAACGGGCCGCCCTCGAGGCCGACATGCCGATGGCGGCGCGATGAAGGAGCTGAGCACCCGGGAGCGGATGCAGATCCCCCGCCAGGCGATGCCGGTGCGGGATCCGGCGGAGCGCCGCCGAGACTTCGAGGAGGTCGCCCTCGGGCTCACCCCGGAGCTCGCCGAACGCGAGGCGATGCGGTGCATCTTGTGCAAGAGACCACCGTGCATCGAGGGCTGCCCGGTGCGGGTGCGAATCGACCAGTTCATCCCCCTGGTGGCGTCGGGGGACCTTGCCGGCGCCGCCCGGATGCTCGCCGAGGACAACGCCCTCCCCGCGGTGTGCGGCCGGGTGTGCCCGCAGGAGACCCAGTGCGAGGAGCTGTGCGTCCTCGGGCGCAAGGGCCTGCCGGTGGCGATCGGCGCCCTGGAGCGGTACGTGGCCGATTGGGCTCGGGAGCACGGTGCGGGCCGGCAGGCGCCGACGGCGCCCACCGGGCACCGCATCGCCGTCGTCGGAGCCGGCCCTGCCGGCCTCACCTGTGCCTCCGATCTGGCCCGACTCGGCCACGAGGTGACGATCTTCGAGGCGCTCCACGAACCGGGAGGCGTCCTCGCCTACGGCATCCCTCGCTTCCGCCTTCCCCGCGACATCGTCGGTGCGGAGATCCGGGCGCTCACCGACCTCGGGGTCGAGATCGTCACCGACGCCGTGATTGGAATGGCGGAGAGCATCGACGACCTCCTCGCCGGCGGATACGACGCGGTCTTCGTGGGAGTCGGGGCCGGCCTGCCTCGATTCCTCGACGTGCCCGGAGAGGATCTCGTCGGCGTCTACAGCGCCAACGAGTTCCTCACGCGGGTCAACCTGATGAAGGCCCACCAGGCCGGGGCGGCCACCCCGGTCATCGACCTCGACGGTGCCCGGGTGGCCGTGTTCGGCGGAGGCAACACCGCGGTCGACGCGGCACGCACCGCGGTCCGCCTCGGTGCCGCCGAGGTGGCGATGCTCTACCGGCGTACCCGAGCCGAGATGCCGGCGCGCGCTGAGGAGGTCGAGCACGCCCTCGAGGAAGGGGTCCTGCTCACAGAGCAGGTCGCCCCGGTCGAGCTGACCGGGACGGACGGCCGCCTCGAGGGGGTGCGGCTCCTCCGAATGGAGCAGGGCGAACCGGACGAGTCGGGCCGGCGCCGTCCTGTGGAGATCCCGGGCAGCGAGTTCGACCTCCCGATCGACCTGGCGGTGGTCGCCATCGGCAACGCTCCCAATCCGATCCTCCGCCGGACCACCGCCGACCTGGAGCACACCAAGTGGGGAACCCTCGTCGCCGACCCCGACACCGGTGAGACGCGCAAGCCCGGCGTGTGGGCCGGAGGCGACATCGTGACCGGAGGCGCCACCGTGATCCTGGCGATGGGCGCCGGGAGGCGAGCGGCCCAGGCGATCCATCGTCACCTCACCGCGAAGAATGACCTAGAGGCCGGATAGCCGCGCCGGTGCCCGAAATTCGGATGGTGACCGGTCGAATGTGCCGGGTCGACCGCCCGACTCGGCCCGCCACCCGCCAAGGCCGATTGGTAGCCTGATTCGAGACGGTTCGACCGAGGAGTGGGAGGCAATATGAAGTTCGGCAAGTTCTGGTATCTCGCTCTGGGGATCTGGCTCATACTGTTTGGAGCGATCGCCCTGGACTGGATCTCGTTCGACAACTCGAGCGACATCCTGGGCATCGGCGCGATCATCACCGGCGTGCTGGTGCTGCTCGACAGGTAGACCCACGAGGACACTGCGAGTGAGGGGCCGATCCATGACCGGCCCCTCACTCGTTCCGACACGACCTGGGGATCGGGGCGATCATCGCCGGTGTCCTGTTGCTGATGGACCGGTAGGTGGGCAGGACTCCGGCCCCGACCGCCCTCGCTCATGCTTCGTCGACCAGCGTCCACGACCCGTCGAATGGGCCCTCTACTTCAGCCGGCTCGCCGAACTCGCCGGGCACGTGAGACAGACCCTTCGACCTCAACCGACGAAGGAGAATCGGACCGTCCGCTTGCTGTTGCCGGCGTTGGGGTCGACCAGGACGATGGACTGCCAGGTCCCCAGTTGCAGCTCGCCACCAAGGACGGGCACGGTGATCGACGGGGCGATGAACGCCGGAACGACATGATCGGAACCGTGGCCCGCCGATCCGTGACGGTGCGTCCAGCGATCGTCTCGCGGGAAGAGCGTGTCGAGGTGAGCCAGCAGGTCCCGGTCGCTCCCGGCGCCGGTCTCCATGATCGCCACCCCCGCGGTGGCGTGAGGCACGAATATCGAGAGCAGCCCGTCGCCGCGCCCCCTCACGAACGACCGGGCCTCGAGGGTGATGTCCACGGTGGCGGGTCGGCCGCCGGTGGTGACCTGGATGGTCTCCGAGTCCATCAGCCCGACATGGACCCCATGTAGTCGCGCACTTCGGGCATCGCCGTCATCTTGGCGTAGAAGAAGTTGTTCACCAGGTTGAGCAGTCGCGCCCGAGCCTCCTCGGCCAAGTCCGAGTCGACACCACCGTCGCGGACGCCGTCGCGCACCGCCAGCAGCTGGGCGACGATCTCCTCCTCCTCGACCCCCTCGAGCGCCCTGACCACGTCGATGATCGTACGGTCGACCTGGTCGAGGACGGCCCGCTGGTCGACGGCGGAGCCCGGCTCGGAGGCCTCCTCGATGGTCCGCACCACCGCATAGACCTGATACAGGGCCGTGGTCGGCTCGTCGAAGATCTCCCGGAGAAATGCCGCCTCCATGTAACGGCCGCTCATCCGGAAGACGTTGTACATCCGCTTGGCGGCCTTGCCGACGTTGGGGTGGTCCTTGGCGAGGTACTTCTGGACCTCCTTCTCCAGCTGGGCGACGTAGTGGTCGAGGGCGTCCGCCGACACGTGCTGGGCCAGCTTGCTGAACAGCGGCACCTCCGCAGCGTTCAGGTAGACCTCCTGAAAGTACGGATCGAGGTAGCCGTCGAGGGGAGTGATCGACCCATCGGGCGCCTCCCAGGTGATGTCGAGCATGTTCGAGGCGTTCGCCAACTGCTTGCGCACCGGATCGGCGACCACCCAGTCGAGCTTGCACCAACCCGGCTCGACGGCGACCTCTGCCCATCGGATCGCCACCTCGTCGCCTTCCAGGGTCTCGGCGACGATCTCGCCCGACTCGACCTCTTCGGCGGACCAGGCGATCGGGCTCCCGGCGCCAAGGGGTGACCCGCCCCGGATCACGTCGACCGGGTACTGGCCGAACTTCGCCTCGATAAACCGATACGTGTCGCCCTCCAGGGTGTCCATCACCTTCTTGCGCAGCACCTCGGCGGTGCGCCGGCAAGCATCGGCCCGGGTCGCCGCCTTGACGTTGACCCGCTCGAAGTAGTCGCAGTCGCCGGGATAGGCCTGGATCTTCGACTGGGCCGCCGACCCCGAGAGGGCGAGGGCGGTCTCGATGTCGTCCTCGTCGGGGATCTCGACGAGAGCGCCGACCGACCGGAAGAAGGCGAGGTCCGCCGGACTGAAGTCGAGCATCACGATGCGGTGGCCGAACACGCCGGTGCGGTGATCGAGGGTGATCTCGTCCCCGCCGGCACCCGATTGCATGGCGCCCAACCAGCGCTCGGCCTCGGCGGAATCCAGCTCGAGGCCGACCCGGGTGGCGGACTCGACGATGCGGGAGAGGTCGTCTTGAGTCATGCGGTGGAGATTACGCGCTGCCGGAGTCTCCAGCACCAGCCCCAGCTCCAGCCAGAGGAGGTTCCACGCGTGCTCCAGTCTCAGGACGTGCTCTGGCTGGTGCTGGAGCCGGGGCTGGAGGCTGAGAATGTCTGATCGCCGCAGGCGATCAGACATTCTCCCCCATGAATATCGAGCTCACCGAGGTGTCCATGAAGATCGCCTTCAGGGTGTCGGCGAGCAGCGGGGCGATCGACAGGATCTTCAGATTCGGGAGATCGGCGGCCTCGGCGGGCACCGGAAGCGTGTTGGTGACCACCACCTCCTCGAGTGGGGCATTCTTGATCCGGTCGGCGGCGGGCGGTGGCAGGATCGCGTGGGTCGACATGGCTCGCACCGAGACCGCGCCCCGGTCCTTGAGCAGCTCCGCGGCGGTGACGATGGTGCCGGCGGTGCCGATCATGTCGTCGATGATCACACAGTGCCGCCCCTCGACATCGCCGACCACCTGGAGGGCACTGACCTCGTCGGCCACGTCGACCCGACGCCGCTTGTGGACGAAGGCCACCTCGGCGTCGAGGTGCCGGGCGTATTTCGACGCCTGCTTCACCCGCCCGCTGTCCGGCGAGACGATGGTGAGCGGCCGCTCGCCTTTGGCATTCAGGTACTCCCTGAAGATCGGCAGGGCGGTGAGGGAATCGAACGGCTTGGTGGTAAAGCCCTGGATCTGGGGGGAATGCAAGTCGACCGAGACCAGGCGGTCGGCGCCGGCGGTGACGAACAGATCCGCCATCAGGCGGGCGGTGATCGGCTCGCGCGGCATGCTCTTCTTGTCCTGCCTGGCGTAGCCGAAGTAGGGCACGACCGCGGTGATCCGCTTCGCCGACGCCCTCTGCAGGGCTTCGATCATGATCAACTGCTCCATGATGTGGAAGTTGATCGGGTCGCTGTGGCTCTGGAGCACGAAACAGTCCGCGCCGCGAACACTCTGTGAGTACCGCACGGCGATCTCACCGTCGGCGAACACCTTGAGGTCGACCTCACCCAGTTGGATCTCGAGAAGATCGGCGACTTCCTGCGCCAGCTCCGGGTTCGCCGAACCCGTGAAGAGCATCATGCGTTTGCGGTTCGTGGCCTCCATGAGACCTTTACTCGCCCTCCGACTCGGCGATTCGTGCCCTTCGCTCAGCGTAGCCAGGGATCTCCTTTTGCGGCGAACGCTCGACGGCGAGCGCTCCGGGCGACACGTCGCGGGTGATCACCGATCCCGCACCCGTGATCGAGTCGTCCCCGAGTTCGACCGGAGCCACCAGCATCGTGTCGGAGCCGACGAACACCCGGCTCCCGATCACGGTGCGATGCTTTCGAAAGCCGTCGAAGTTGCAGGTGACGGTGCCGGCGCCGATGTTCGAGCCCTCACCGATCGTGGTGTCGCCGATGTATGAGAGGTGCGGCACCTTGCTCCCCCGGCCGACCTCCGATGCCTTCATCTCGACGAAGGTCCCCGCCTTGGCGCCCTCGCGGAGGATGGTGCCGGGGCGGAGGCTGGCATACGGGCCTACATCGACCGAGTCGCCCACCTCGGCCCCGCGGAGCACCGAGTACCACACCCGGGCGCCCCGCCCGACCGTGGTGTCCGACAGGAATGCGTCGGGCCCGATCTGG
>JAUYIV010000008.1 GCA_030688105.1 Actinomycetota bacterium
GGGGTGCCGACCTATGTGCTGACCGACAACGAGAAGACCGTCACGGTCGAGCACATCGCCGGGATCCCGGTCAGGAACCAGCAGTTGGTCGCCTTCGCCGAGCACTACCTGTTGACTGAACTAGTTGCTGCATAATCGCAGGTCAAATGGGGTGTGTCGGTGACGGTGCCGGTGGTCGGGCGTGGGCAGACTCTGGGTCGTGGATGACAAGCAGAGGCCTTCGCCCGAGGATCGGGCCACGTTGGTGGTGCCGCAGGTGGGGAGGCTGGTCGCTACCGGCGAGGGGTGGGAGCCGTATCTGTTACTCGATCGCGGCGGCGTGCCGGTGGAGGCGGTGTCAGCGTTCCTGCGGGAGCTCCAGGCGGCGGGCCGGTCCGCGGCGACGTTGCGCTCGTACGGTATGGATCTGTTGCGGTGGTTCCGGTTTCTGTGGGCAGCCGGGGTGGGCTGGGATCGGGCGAGCCGGTGCGAGGCACGTGACTTCTCGCGCTGGCTGCAGGTAGCGGGTGTGCCGGCCCGGACCCATTGGCGCCGCCGAGACGAGCAAGTCGAACCCGTGTCGGTCGGCACCGGGAAGGCCTACTCGGCGTCGGTTCGTGCGCACAGCGAGACGGTGCTGCGTACCTTCTACGACTTTCATCGTGAGGCGGGCAGCGGCCCGATCCTGAACCCGTTTCCGCTGGATCGTTCCCGCCGTGCCCAAAGGGCGCATGCACATCACAACCCGATGGAGCCCCACCGTAACGAGAAGGAGGGGCGGTATCGCCCGACGGTGGCCAGCCGGATCCCGCGCAGTGTCCCGGATGTGGAGTTCAACGAGATCTTCGCCAGGCTCCCTTCGCACCGGGATCGGGCACTGGTTGCCTTCTATGTCTCGACTGGGGCGCGCGCGGCCGAGCTGCTGTCGGTGTCCCAGGGTGGTGTGGATCCGGGACGGCAGCTGATCACGGTGGTGCGCAAGGGGTCCGGCGCGGCGCAGCAGCTGCCGGCGTCTTCGGATGCGTTCGTCTGGTTGCGGCTCTACCAGCTGGAGATGGACGGGCTGATCCCCAAGGGCCGCAGGCAGCCGTTGTGGTGGACGCTGCGCCGTCCGGCCCGGCCGCTGACATATCACGCGGCGCACCGGATGTTCGAACGGGTCAACGTCCGGGCTGGGACGAGCGCGACGCTGCACTCGTTGCGGCATACCGCTGCCTACCGGATGGCGGAGGATCCCGCGTTGCCGCTGACCGATGTCCAGCTCGTGTTGGGCCACGCTCAACTGTCCACCACCCAGATCTACCTGACCCCACGCAAGGAGGACGTGATCCGCCGGTTGCTGGCCCATCACGCCGAGCAGACCAAGCGGGCCGCCGAGCGGGTGGTCCCGGCGCCGGCGCCCGGCTACCGCCCGGAGACCCTCCAGACGCTGTTCGGGACCGGTGGCTGATGGGCCAGGTCGCTGAGGAGGAGCGGGTGACCCTGCGCGCAGCTGGGGATCCGCAGCGGGGTCCTGAGTCCGCCGCGGGCTCTCCTCACCGGCCGCGAACTGTCGAGCGGTCTTGGCCGGCGACACGCGGGACCCGTGACGAGGTGGTCCAGGTCCTGGCCGAGATGCCGTTCGTGGTGACCGACCCGGACCGCAAGAGCATTCGTCGCATGGGCGTGAACCTGCTGCTGGACTGGTTGAGCGACCAGCCCGGGCAGACGTGGCAAGAACGCTGGCTGGCCAGCGGAGCAGACCCGGCAGGCCGTTCCTGGCGAGAGGTTCCCAACCGGTGGCTGACCGAGCGAGCCCATGGCCAGTGCCGGCGCGACGCGCTGGTCGGAGCGCTGCCGTTAGCGATCAGCGCCGACCTGCTCCGCCCCTCACTGTCCTGGCTGGTCGACGGGGGCGGTGCCCGAGGTGGCCTGTTGGTCCGGAACCTGGCTGCCTCACGAGACCCCGACGGGTTCGCCAAGCTCCGCGCGATCTGTGAGGCCGACGCCGCGATCTCCTCGCCGATCACCACCCAAGTTGTCTATCGCAACGCACTGATCGTCGCAGCCAAGGGCGGCACCATCGGCCAGATCACCCTCGGAGACATCCTCGAGCTGTTCGACGCCGAGAACCGAGTCCGGGTCAACCCGTCCGGCGGTCGCACCGCCTTCTACCGGATCCTGCGCGAGCTGGGGGTCTTCGGTAGCCAGGCGCCGACAAGGCTGAGCGGTCTGCGCACCAGCAGGCAGCGCACACCCGAGGAACTCATCGACCGCTACCAGATCGCGTGTCGCCCGGTCCGCGACCTGCTGGTCGACTACCTGCGGGAACGCCAGCCCGCCTTGGACTACACCAGCCTGGATGCCCTGTCCTACCACTTGGGTATGCGGTTCTGGGCAGACCTCGAGGCGCATCGTCCGGGCATCGACAACCTATGGCTTCCGCGGGAGGTCGCCGATGGCTGGAAGAGCCGGCTGCGCACCATCACCAAGACCACCCAGGATGCAGCCGGAGAGAAGAGGCAGGTCACGGTGCCGAGGATCAACTACCGGGAGTGCCTGACCCCGGTACGCGCCTTCTACCTAGATCTGGCGCACTGGGCGATCGAGGACCCCAGCCGGTGGGGTCCCTGGGTGGCGCCCTGCCCGGTCGGTGAGGAGGAGATCAACCGCCGCAAGACCAAACGACACCTGAAGTCCCGGATGGACGCACGCACCCGAGAACGGCTACCCGCGCTACCAGCCCTGGTGCGTAGCGCTGAGGAGAGACGCCGGAGCGCTCACGCTCTGCTTGAGGCGGCTCGCGCCACTGAACCCGGGCACCCGATTCCGACACCAGGAGACGAACTGGTCCGTTCGGCCGTCACCCGCGGGACGAGCGACAAGGTGTGGGCCCACGACCCGGCCACCGGGAAACGTCGGGATCTGACGCGCGAAGAGGACCACGCCTTCTGGGGCTGGGCGATCATCGAGGTGTTGCGAGCCACCGGGGTCCGGGTCGAGGAGCTGCTCGAGCTCAACCACCACAGCCTGGTCCAGTACCGGCTCCCGACCACCGGCGAGCTCGTGCCGCTGCTGCAGATCCTGCCGTCCAAGACCGATGCCGAGCGACTGCTCGTGGTCAGTCCCGAACTGGCCGAGGTTCTCGCTGCGGTCATCCACCGAGTCCGGGGCGGCAACGCAGCGGTTCCTTTGGTGTCGGCCTACGAC
>JAUYIV010000015.1 GCA_030688105.1 Actinomycetota bacterium
TGCCGTTGACCATGATCTCGGTGATGTCGTCGTCCTCGAGGTATCGCTGAATCGGCCCGTAGCCCAGGATGTCGATCGAGATCTCCTCGGCGATGCGTTCCTTTTCGGCGTGGCTGAGGGGCGTGGCCGACTCGTCGAGCACCCTCTCCAGCTCGGCCACAACCGCCTTCTTGAGCGCGGATTCGCTCAGTGAGGCGTCGAAGGTCTTGGCCTCGAGCTTGCCGAAGAGATCCTCCTTGGCCCTGGTCTTCAGATCGGCGAGGGGGTCACGGTCGCTCTGGAAGGGGTCGGGCCCCCGCGTCAGATTCGGGCCGTTGGCGGACTCGGCGGGCTCGATGTCTATTGCCTTCAGTCGATCGCTCAGCTTCATCACGCGCTCCGCTTCAGGGTCATGGGCTGTTCTCTTCCCGATTTGCCACCGATCTTCTCGACGAGCTCCCAGATCGCCCGCGAGACCGGGCTCTTCGGATTGGAGAGAATGATGGGATTGCCCTCGTTGAGGGTCACCGGGACCTGCTTGGAGGTCGGGATCTGCAGCTCGATGTCGAGGCCGGCCGAGATGGCGACATCGATCATGCTCAAGCCGACCCGAGCATCGGCCCGGTTCAGCACGAAGTGACGCCGCTGCCGGGTCATCTCCAGGGCGTCGAACGCGGCCACGACCTTGGCCAGATGGCGCACGCTGGGGATGTCCATGTCGGCGAGGAACACGATGTCGGTCGAGTGGTCGATCGTGGCGAGCGAGTGCTCGCTGAGACCGGCGACGGTGTCGATCACGACATGATCGAAGTCCGCGGCGAGCAGCCCGATGATCCTCTCCACCGCATCCACGGTCACTACCTCGCCGCGCGCCGGCTCGTCGGGAGCACAGAGCGCGTATAGGTCGGACTTGTGGTGGGTGAGAAACATCTTGAGGGTGGTGATGTCCAGCTCGCCCGACGAGGCCACGGCGTCGTAGATGGTGTGGCGGGGCTTGAGCCCCAAGGCGTAGCCGACGTCGCCGAACTGGAGGTCGAGATCCACGATGACGACTCCCCGCGGCGATCGGGAGGCCAGGCCGACGGCGAGATTGGTGCTCAGCACGGTCTTACCCGCACCCCCCTTCGGTGAGAGGATCGTCGTCACCCGAGCCCGGGAGACCGCCGCGGTCTGCTCGGCGCCCGGAAGGTGGCGATCGGCGGCCTGCACCGCACGCGCCACCGTGGACCTGATGGTGTCGCCATCGGAGTCCTTGGACAGCACCCCGCGTACCCCGGCGGCCATCGCACCCTCGACCGTCGTCCCGCCCCCCTGGAGCGCCTGGAGCACGATGATCACGCCCACTTCGGGCCGCTCGGCATCGATCCGCTCGGCGATCTTGATGGCGACGGAGTCCACCAGCCCGGGACCGATGACCACGAGCGCCGGGTTCGCCTGGAGCATGCTTTCCAGGCCGCCGCTCTCGGTGGGCGGCGCCGACCAGAGCCGAACCCGGTCCCGGAGGGCCTCATCAACGGCCCCGTACAGGCGCCGAGCGAAGGCATCGGTCGTCCCGGCGAGGAGGATCGGTCTCATCGGTAGATGTTCTCTCGAGTCCGCACCGGTGTGCTCGGCTCAGGCGTGTCGCCGGAGACGGCACCCAGCCAGATGGCGCCGTGCTCGGCCGTGAAGACGATCTTCTCGGCGTCTTCGGGAGCCGCGGCGAGGGTGACGAGCAGGTTCCCGGTCGGGGCCAGCGCGGGTCCGTCGTCGGTGGTGACCTCGTCGTCCACCCGCGGACGCTGCTCCACCTGCACATTGGTCACGACGACCTTGTGGAGGATGATGTGGGTGGCATACGGCGTCTTGACCGCAGTGCCCCCCTCCCCGTCGGTCGAGCCGATGAAGATCTCATCGGGGTTGATGACTTCCCCGGGGGAGACCTCCGAGGGTTCGACCGTATTGAGGTCGAACGGGTCGAACGAGGCGATGACCGCCACCACGTCACCCGGCAGTATCGCGCCGCCAAGGGCGCGGTCCGGCGAGATCGAGATCGTCACCGCGATCGTCCCCGCAGGCGGCTCGATCGCGGTTCGGACCGAGAGGGCCTCTTCGGCGACGAACCGCTGCGCGGTCACCTGCTCGCCGGGGAGAAGATCGGTCGAGGCGACGAAGTCCCCGAGAGTGGCCAGATCCGAGATGCCCCCCTCGGCGCTCACCTTGGTGGGCACCCGCTCGAGGCGGACCGCTCCGCCGAGCACCGCGGCCGGCGTGCCTTTGGCGATGCGGGTGTCGACGACGAGAACCTCCACGAGCTCCTCGCCGGCGAGGGCGCGATCCTCTGCACCGCGCACATAGCCCACGAGCAGCAGGGTCCCGAGGCCCGCGATGGCGAGCGCCGCGATGATCCCAAGTGTCCTTCGCATAGTCTGGCCTCCTATCCGACAAGTTCGATGACTGCGAATCCGTGATCGTCGCCGCCCGGCTTTCCGTCATAGACGATGCCCGATGTGAAGTAGCCGGAGACGCAGCGCTGGTCGCCTCTGCATGGCGGGTTGACGCTGTACTGGCCTCCGAAGTGGTATCCGGTGATGTGGAACAGCGCGAAGCCCGCGATGTGGTATGTCCCCCCGGCACCCACGCCGAGGATGTCGTCGAAGATCGGCAGGGCCACCTCATCGCCGACGAGCGCTCCGACGTAAGAGACCTCGCACCCCGTCGAGGGCGACGAGCCGGGGTCGGCGTCATACCACCGCTCGCTGAGCAGGTAGCGTTCACAGCCGGAATCGGTCGTCAGCCACCCGAAACCCCCGGCGAGGAAACCGTCGCCGTCCGCATCGAGGCCTGCCTGGGCGTTGCAGGGCTCGGCGTTGTTGCCATCGTGGAAGTAGAAGACCTGCTCCGGAGTGGGGACGGAGGTCCCCTGGGGGAACTCGCATTCGGAGATGATCAGCGGCAGATGCGCCCACAGCTCGCTCGGGTAGCCCCATCGAGCAGTGGCGGTGGCGTGCACCGTGGTGCCCGTGAACCCCACCACCCGCGCAAAGAATGGCTCGAAGTTCCGACCGCCCGCATCAGTGAGGGTCCCCAGATGGACCGTCACGGTCTTTGCCGACAAGTCGAGGTCGACATCGATCACATCGGCGAACCGGTCGCTGGCATTGGCGTTGGCGTAGTCCTTGGCGAGGGCCCGCGCCTGTCCCGAGTTACACGTCGACACACCGAGGGCGCAGTCCTCGGCGATGGCGAGGGCGCCGGCGTCGGCTCCATTGCGCAGCTCGCGCCGTTCCCGATAGAGGGCGCCGACGTCGATCGTGAGACCCACTGCACCGAGGAGCACCACGATCGTGATCGCCATGAAGACACCCACCGCACCGCGGTCATCGTTCAGCCGCCGCATCGCATCACCGCCGTCGAGCTCAGGGTGAGCGTCCGCTCACCGACCAGAGGGATGGACAAGAAGAATGGATATGAGGCGACCACCGAGGTGGGGTACCCGGGACTGCACTCAGAAGTACTGATGGTGAGCTTGGCGGGATCGAGGGTCGTGGCGGCGTTGATGGTCGCGTCCCGGGCCGCCGAGGCGTCCTTGGTGATGGCGAGGACCCGCACGCCTTCCCGGGTGGCATGGGTGAGGGTGATCTGGGCGTTGTAGGCGCGTCCGAATTCGATGATGCCGAACAGCAGCATCACGAGCAGCGACAGCACGATGGCGAACTCGACGA
>JAUYIV010000018.1 GCA_030688105.1 Actinomycetota bacterium
GCCGGAGACGCGTCGCGACGGAGGAGACGATCAGACACTTTCGGGCCGAGGGGCTGAGGGCCGGGGCCGACGGCCCCGAAATCACAAGGCTGCGATTCTCCCCAAGCCCTCGTCCTACAATCTTCCCATGCCGGAGTCCGACCTCTTCGAGTCCCTCAATCCGTCACAGCGCGAAGCGGTGGCGGCCACCGAGGGGCCGGTGCTCGTGGTCGCCGGCGCCGGATCTGGCAAGACCCGGGTGCTGACTCATCGCGTGGCCCACCTGATCAGGGATCTCGGCGTGTCGCCCTACTCGATCCTGGCGATCACGTTCACGAACAAGGCCGCCAACGAGATGAAGGACCGCGTCGCTCGGCTCGTGGGGGGCGTCTCGCGCGGCATGTGGGTGTCCACCTTCCACTCGGCGTGCGTCCGGATCCTACGCCGGGACGCCGCGGTGCTCGGTTACAAGTCGCAATTCACGATCTACGACGATCTCGATTCGCGCCGCCTCGTCGAGTGGTGCGTGAGGGATCTCGACCTGGATCCCAAACGATTCCCTCCCAAGGGAATCCGCGCCGCGATCGGCAATGCCAAGAACGAATTGGTCGACTTCGAGTCGTTCTCGGATCAGGGGACGGGTCCGTATCACGAGAAGGTGTCCGAGGTCTACCGGATGTATCAGCGCCGCCTGCTCGAGGCGTCTGCCATGGATTTCGACGACCTCCTGATGGTCACCGTGGAGCTGTTCGGGGCGTTCCCCAAGGTCCTCGAGCACTACCAGGATCGCTTCCGGTACATCCTGGTCGACGAGTATCAGGACACCAATCGGGCCCAATACCGGCTCGTCCAGCTTCTCGCCGGGAAGCACCGCAACCTCTGCGTCGTCGGAGACTCGGATCAGAGCATCTACGCGTTCCGGGGAGCCGATATCCGCAACATCCTCGAGTTCGAACGCGACTACCCCGATGCGCATGTGGTGGTTCTCGATCGCAACTACCGATCGACGCAGACGATCCTCGACGCTGCCAATTCGGTGATCGGGAACAACCCCGGGCGCAAACCGAAACACCTGTGGACCGACGTGGGTACCGGCGATCCGGTCACGGTGTACCGGGCCGAGGATGAGCACGACGAGGCGGCCTTCATCGCCGAGCATCTCGGGGCGCTCGAGGACGACGGCATGAGGCTGGCGGACGCCGCCGTCTTCTACCGGACCCATGCCCAGTCTCGGGTCCTCGAGGAGGTTCTCGTCCGATATGGGGTCCCGTATCAGGTCATCGGAGGCCCGAAGTTCTACGACCGGCGTGAGGTCAAGGACGTCATGGCGTACCTGAAGGCCATCGTCAACCCCGCCGACACCGTCGCCATGAAGCGGATCGTCAACGTCCCGAAGCGGGGGATCGGAGACACGACGATCGGCCACGTCGACCGAGCCGCCGAGGCCGAGGGCATCAGCTTCTACGAGGCGTTGACGCGGGCGAGCTCCAATCCCCGCCTCACCGCCAGGGCGGCAAACAGCATCGCCGAGTTCGTCGCCGTGATGAACCTGCTGGTGGGCGCAGCCGCCGATGGACCCCGTGCCGCCCTCCAGTCGGTGCTCGACGACACCGGTTATCTCAACGATCTGGAGCGAGAGGGAACGATCGAGTCGCTCAGCCGAGCCGAGAACCTCAGGGAGCTCCTGTCGGTGGCCAGCGAGTTCGAGGAGTCGGGCCCTCTTGCCGATCTCGGTGAGGATCGATGGGACGAGATCGATGGCATGCGGCGGCTCGAGCTCTTTCTGGAGACCACCGCCTTGGTCTCGGATGTCGATGCCATGGAGGAGTCGGGAGCGGTCACCCTCATGACACTCCACAACGCCAAGGGCCTCGAGTTTCCGGCAGTCTTCATCGCGGGACTCGAGGAAGGGGTGTTCCCCCACATGCGCAGCCTCGGCGATCCCGCCCAGCTCGAGGAGGAGCGACGGCTCGCATATGTGGGTATTACGCGTGCCAAGCGCCGCCTCTACCTGACGCATGCGACGACGAGGAACCTGTTCGGGGCGACGAACTACAACTCGCCGAGCCGCTTTTTCAACGAGATCCCGACGACGTTGATGACGGAGGCCGACAAGCGGACCCGCCGCCCGGACCGCGAGGCGGTGGAGCCGAGGCCGACCCTTGCCGGCGGCGAGGTCAACCGGGGCGACCGGATCCGGCATCGGCAATGGGGCCTCGGCACCGTGGTCGCGGTCAGCGGCACCGGGGACCGCACCGAAGCGACCGTCAGATTCGATGAGGCCGGGGAGAAGCGGCTGCTGCTCGCCTGGGCTCCCCTGGAGTCGGCATGACCCTCGAGCTCGGCGAGGCGACGGGCAGGCTGGTGGTGGCCGCGATCCTGTCCGGCTTCATCGGCTTCGAGCGCGAAGTGGCCCAGAAGGCCGCCGGGCTGCGCACCCACATGCTGGTGGGTCTCGGGGCCGCCGTGTTCAGTCTCTTGAGCGTCGAGGCGTTCGCCGGCTCTGATCCGGCGCGAGTGGCGGCACAGGTCGTTACCGGCATCGGTTTCCTCGGCGCCGGAGCCATCTTCCGCCACGGGTTCACGGTCCGTGGTCTGACCACCGCGGCCGGGCTGTGGTCGGTCGCTGCGGTGGGCATGGCGGCCGGGATCGGTGAATGGCAGATCGCCGTCCTCGCCACCGCGGTCTCCGTAGTCGTCTTGTACGTCGTCGGCGTGGTCCAATGGCTGGTCCGGGGCCGGCGTGACGAGGCGACGACCGTGATCGTGATTCGGATGAGCGATCCCGCCGTGGTGTCGGATGCGTCGGAGGCGGCGCGCCGCCTCGTGGAGCCGGGGGGCGACGTCATCATTCACGAGATCGCCGCCGACAAGGCGAGTATCCAGGTGACGGTGGAGCCCAAGCTCGCCGACGCCATCATGGTGCGGCTGCGCGCCCTGACCGGCGTGGAGAGGGTGACCCGGGTGGATGGCTAGCCCGTTGCCTGTTGCCCGTTGCCCGTTGCCCGGTCGCCCCTCACCAGTTGTAAGCCGCGGTCTTGCGGGCAGCCGGTAGCCGGCAGCCGGCCCGGCGAGGGGCGTCAAAGCGGCACGCACTAACCTTTCCACAGCCATGCCCCGCCGCATCCTCATCGCCAAGCCGGGCCTCGACGGCCATGATCGGGGCGCCAAGGTGATTGCCCGGGCGCTGCGTGATGCCGGTTGCGAGGTGGTCTACTCCGGGCTGCACCAGACTCCCGAACAGATCGTGGAGACCGCCCTCCAGGAGGATGTCGCCGGGATCGGCCTATCCGTCCTCTCCGGGGCCCACATGACCCTCTTCCCGAGGGTGGTGGAGATCCTCGAGGAGCGTGACGCCGGCGACATCGTCGTATTCGGGGGCGGGATCATCCCGGGCGAGGACATCAAAGCGCTCAAGAAGGCCGGTCTGGCCGAAATCTTCACGCCCGGGACCCCGCTCGCCAAGGTCGTCGAGTGGGTCGACGAGCACATCCCCGACCGCTGAGAGGGCGCTGGTGGATCTCTTCGAGTACCAGGGCAAGGAGTTGTTCGCCCGCGTTGGCGTCAAGGTTCCTCGAGGGCGGATGGCGACCACCACAGCCGAGGCCTGGAGCGCAGCCGCGGAACTGGGCGGGCGGGTCGTCGTCAAAGCCCAGGTCCAAGTGGGTGGGCGCGGCAAGGCGGGGGGCATAAAGCTCGCCGAAGGCCCTGACGAGGCGGCGGCGCGGGCCTCCGAGATCCTCGGCATGGATATCAAGGGGCACGTCGTCCATCGGCTGTGGATCGAGCAGGCGTCCGAGATTGCCGCCGAGTACTACGCGTCGTTCACCCTCGACCGCGCCGCAAAGAAGCACCTGGCGCTGGTCTCGGCAAAGGGTGGCATGGACATCGAGGCGGTGGCCGCGGAGAGTCCCGAAGCATTGGCCAGGTTGCACATCGACCCGGTGATCGGGCTGACCAACTGGCAGGCGTCCGAGCTGGTGTACCGCGCCGGTCTCGACCGGGCGACCGCCAGGAAGTCGGCGGCGGCCCTCCGCTCGTTGTACGACGCATTCGTGTCTCTCGACTGCGACCTCGTCGAGGTGAATCCGCTGATCTTGACCGGGGAGGGCGAGATCCTGGCGCTCGACGCCAAGGTCACCCTCGACTCCAACGCGTTCTTCCGCCATCCCGACTTCGAATCCTTCCGGGAGGCATTCACGGTCGATCCCATCGAGGCGATGGCGCGGGAGCGGGACCTCAACTTCATCAAGCTCGACGGCTCGGTCGGGATCATCGGGAACGGCGCCGGACTCGTCATGTCCACTCTCGATCTGGTCTCGCTCGTCGGTGGAAGCGCTTCGAATTTCCTCGACGTGGGTGGAGGAGCCGGCGAGGAGACGATGAAGAGCGCCCTCGAGGTGCTCACCCACGATCCGTCGGTTCGGGTGGTGCTCATCAACATCTTCGGCGGCATCACCCGGTGTGATCAGGTGACCGGGGGGATCATCGAAGCCGCCAGGATCCTGGATCTTCCCTGGCCCCTGGTGGTTCGCCTCGACGGGACGAACGCCGAGCAGGCGCGGGTGATGCTCGCCGAGGTCGCCTCCGACAGAATCGTGCCCGCGGCCACTATGCGGGAGGCGGCCGAGAAGGCCGTGGCTCTGGCGGGGGAGGGCTGAGAGATGGCGATCTTCGTCGACGAGTCGACGCGGCTCGTCGTCCAGGGCCTCACCGGATCCCAGGGTCGATTCCACGGATTCCGCAACAGGGCGTACGGCACCAACCTGGTCGCCGGGGTGACTCCCGGCAAGGGAGGCACCGACCTGGGCGGGGTGCCCATCTTCGACACCGTCTCGGAGGCGGTGGAGGCGACCGGGGCGAATACTGCAATGACGTTCGTGCCCCCTGCATTCGCTGCGGACGGGATCCTCGAGGCCGCCGCCGCCGAGGGGATCCGGCTCATCGTCGCCATCACCGAGGGCATTCCCGCTCAAGACGAGGCCCGGGTCTACAACTACATCCAGCAGACGAGCCGCACACCCCTGATAGGTCCCAATTGCCCTGGGCTCATCTCGCCGGGGAAGTGCAACGTCGGGATCACCCCCGGGGAGATCACCATGGCCGGCCCCGTGGGGGTGGTCTCCCGGTCGGGAACGCTCACCTACCAGGCGATCCACGAGCTGACGATGCGGGGCCTCGGCCAGTCCACATCTGTCGGGATCGGAGGTGACCCCGTCCCGGGGACGACCTTCGTCGACGTCCTCGAGCGCTTCGAGGCCGACCCCGAGACCAAGGCGGTCGTCCTGATCGGTGAGATCGGGGGGAGCGCCGAGGAGGAGGCCGCCGACTTCATCCGCGAGAACCTCTCCAAGCCCGTTATCGGTTACGTCGCCGGGTTCACCGCCCCTCCGGGCAAGAAGATGGGCCACGCCGGGGCGATCATCAGCGGCTCGAGCGGCACGGCCGCCGCCAAGAAGGAGGCGCTCGAGAACGCCGGCGTCACCGTGGTCGACGACCCGACGCTGATCGGCGAGGCGGTTGCGGACCGGATGCGACATCTGACATCTGACGTCTGACATCTGACATCTGATATCTCTTTAGACGATGAGCAGGATCAGGATGGCGAGCAGCGCGGCTGCACCCATCGCGATTCCCCATGCAGCCAACGGGGCATGCTCGCGGACCGCATGGGCCAAGGCGCGTCGACGCTGAACCCGGCCCATTCCCGGGCGAACCGCGGCCCCTCTCCGGGCGATTCGCATCGCGTGCGCAGCCAGGACC
>JAUYIV010000031.1 GCA_030688105.1 Actinomycetota bacterium
CGCCGTGGCGGTCGACGCAAGCGATCACTTGCTGCTCTTCGGTGGGGATGGGAATGTGTGCGGAGCCGATGTTCCCTTGGAGCGTGAAACATCAACCTTTCCCGATCCCTCCCTCTACACCGGGCGCGTCTTCTTTGGCGACCTCACCCCCGTCCGCCGCCCCCCCGCCAACTCGCTGCAAGCCGTCGAAGCCGGCGGCCACCAGCTCTGGACCCGCGCGCAGGCAGACGGCCTTTGGGTCGAGATCGACGGGGAGGACGCGCACGTCGCCGATGGCAACTTCACCTACGCCCGCGCCGCGGGCTACTCGGATGGCTCTGTTGTCGTCGCTGGCGTCACCGAAGAGGGCGGCGCCTGCCTGTACAACTGGTCCGACGGCGAGTGGACCGGCCCGACCGATCTGGCGACGGGGCTCGGCTGCGCGTCCGAGATCGACGTGAACGTGAAGAACAACGACGACACGACGACGGTGGCGGTGCGCTGCGACAACCACGTCTCCTTCGCGATGTTCCACCCGGAAGGAACGACCCCGGCGGCCCCCCCACCGCCAGCTGCCGCCCCCCGGCTGTTCCCCCGCCCGTCCGAGCCGGGGCTGATGGCTGGGGGGACGCTGGCTGCCCCGCCGTAGGTCTGGGCCCGACCCGCCAGAAGTCGAGTTCTTGACATTTTTTTTTCATTTGCCGCTTGCTCCGAAGCCCGCTTCGGCCCGATTCACGTGCTCGTCGCACCTGTTCCCATTCGCCACGAGGATCGCCGTGAAGCGCAACGTCACCGTCTTTGGCTCCGACACCTACGCCTCCCCCGGTGGGCTCCCCACGCCGTACCGCCACGACCTCTCGCTGTGCGACGTGCTGGGCCAGGGAAAGTCCTTGCGGGTCCAGGTGATCGGCCACCGCCGCAGCACGCCGAACGCGCGGGCGACGGTGACATTCTACGAGAGCGCCAAGCCCGGCGAGGCCCGCCCCGAGGAATGGGGGCAGCTCATCACCTCGGCGACGCTCATCACCACGCTGCGACCGGCGCCCTTCGACATCACCGGTCCGTTCCTCGGGCGGGTGGCGTGTGTGCTGGAGATCGACGACATCGCTGCGGCCAATCCGCAGGAGTTCGCTCTCGAGCTGCACGTCACGGTGATCCTCGAGGAGTAGTTCGTTGGGATCGGACCAGGGAAAGGACGCGGCCGACCGGGCGCGGCTCATGGAGGCCCGGCGGGCTGGGCGAGAGCTTCGGCGTTCCAAGCGGGTCGCGGACGCCGAGCCCATCGCCGACAGCGCCGTGGTCCAGCACATGCACGACGACTGGGCGGCGGTGCGTCGGTACAAGGAGCAGTACTTCGCGAGGCTGGGATCCGGCGACGGGTTCGAGACGACCAACGCTTCCCCGTCGCCCCGCGGCGAAACGTCGAACGACCAGGGTCCCGTCGTTCATGAAGGCCAGGAAGGGACGACCGAGTCCGTAGCGTCGCTCACCAAGCGCATGGGGCTCAACTCGGTGAAGACCTTCTACTGGGAGGACGCCGGGCTCCCGAAGTTCGGTGACACGACGTCGCAGCTCGGGGACTGCCGCGATCTGGGGGCTCGGGTGCTTCGCCAGCCTGGGCACAGAGACCTGCTGTGGGGGATGGTGGCGCACGGGCAGCCGGTGCCTCTCGAGGGAGATCTGGCGGCGCTGGTGGTGAGCCCTTCCAACGTCGGACGGTACGCCGAGATGTTGAAGTCTGCGTACGACGCCGGCACAAAGGTGGTGCTCACGTTCCTGAACATCGGCGGCGGTACGGACGCCTCGATCCTCACCGACCCCGATGGCGAGATGCGCGATGCGCCGATCCTCGAGTGGAGCCGGGATCACCTCGGCCAGAGTATCGACGGCTACGACTTCGAGTCCACGACCACCTCGCGCCTGGGGTTTCGGACGGAGGTGTGGCTGCTCCACACCCTCGACCCGCGCAGTGGCTACAAGCGCGCATTCCTCGCGCTGGTCGCCACGCATGTGGGGGAGTTGCTCAACCAGGCGATGACCGAGCTCCAGAAGTCGTCGGGGTATGCCACAGCGGCGCTGTCCGACATCGTGGAGGGGATCGAGATCTTCAACGAGATCGACGCCCGCGCCATGATCTTCGACAGTGATGGTCGGTTCGCCCCGATGATGTCTGCCTACTACTGGGCGCTCTGCTATGCGCAGTGCGCGGTGGCGCTGCGCGCCACGCTGGGTCCCGACGTGGCTTTGTTGCTCCCGGGAATCTCGAGCTACCACGACGGTGTAGCGGGCCGGACCTGGGACGACGAGTACAGCTTCTTCCAGACCCTGTTGATCTGCATCAACTGGGCGGGGGAGTGGCTTCTTGGAGGGGTGGAGATCGGCGACATCGCCCAAGGGGTGGACTATCACTGGTACCATCGGCACAAGGGCGAGCTGCGCCACATTGGGTACCTGGTAGAGGAGGTCAAGCTGATTCGCGAAGCGCTGGACGATATCGGGCTTGGTGGTGCGCCGGTGACGGTGTTCGAGACCGGGGTGTCGCTCGATGATCCGACCCCTGCGACCTCGGTGGTTCCGGAGGTGTTCCAGAGCGATGAGGTGTGGCGTCGGTTGGGGGGAGTGCTGGCGTCCCCCGCGCGGGTTGCGGGCTGGCATTCGTTCATGTCGTGGGACACAGAGAATTTCGCGGCGATGGGGCTGAGGGAAGACGATCAGCCGTCGAAGAGCTGGGC
>JAUYIV010000041.1 GCA_030688105.1 Actinomycetota bacterium
GGTCCTCAGGTGAGGCCTACTCATCCACTCCCTACTACCGTTTCGGCCGTGACCAGTGCCGATCCCAGGCACGGCCGTTGGATCCTGCCGCTCATGATTGCGGCCATGGTCGTGCTCACCTACACGTTCGTGAACAGCATCGAACCGGCAGCGAGCCCTAGCGGCACGACGTCGGCAGATGGGCCGCCGTTCCCGACGTCGCCGACGTCATCCACGACGACGCTGCCGCCCGAACTGGCAGCGTTCATGGTGACCCTCGACATCACCGCCAACCAGGCCACCGCCTACGGCGAGGCGGTAGACCGGATCAACACCGACTGGGAGACCAGGGCCTTGCTCTTCGCCGAGACCCGCACCGCATTCACCGACCTACAGGCCGAAGTAGCCGACTGGGAGACCGATGTCGTCGCCCAGTCGCAGAACGTGCCGTCGATGCTCGCCGCCGGTCACGTCCAGCTGCTCATCGAGGTCTCGCACCTCGCCCCGAAGATCGGGGACATCGTCGCCGGGCTCGAAGCACCCGGTGTCGAGCGGCGGCAGGCCGCCGTCGCCGAGTTCCAGGCGGCCGTTCAGGAAGTGCTCGACGCCATCGAGGCCATCCGGGAGACCGCCCGCGGCGGCGGCGCCACCACGACGACCACCGAGGGCGACGGCACGGACGCGTAAGGGCTGCGCAAAACGTGCAATACGCGCAACACGCAATCTGCGCACCCCTTCGGCGACGAGGCGTATTGCGCTGAGCGGCGCCCATCATTCGACCCGAGATGCCCGCAGAGACGCGCCACACGCGAGCCGCGGGACTGGCGCATTGCGGCCGGCCGCCCCCCGGGCGGCCGACTCAACAGTCGTAGTACAGCCTGAACTCCCAGGGGTGGGGGCGCAGACGGATGGCGTCGACCTCGTGAGACCGCTTGTAGGCGATCCAGTCTTCGATGAGGCCCTCGGTGAACACGTCGCCCACCAGCAGGAAATCGTGATCTGCCTCCAATGCCGCCAGCGCCTCCTCGAGTGAGCCCGGCACCGAGGGCACCTTTGCCAACTCCTCTGGCGGCAGGTCGGAGAGGTCCTTGTCCACGGGGGCGCCGGGGTCGAGCTTCCGAGCCACCCCGTCGAGCCCGGCCATGAGCATCGCGGAGAAGGCGAGATGGGCATTGGCCGACGGGTCGGGGCACCTGAACTCGAGCCGCTTGAGAGCCGGCTTCCGGCTGTACACCGGGATGCGGACCGCCGCCGACCGGTTCCTCTGGCTATACACCAGGTTCACCGGGGCCTCGTATCCGGGGACCAGTCTCCGGTACGAGTTGGTCGTCGGTGCGGCGAATGCCAGCAGGGCGCCGGCGTGGTCGAGGAGCCCACCGATGTAGTGGCGGGCCATGTCGGAGAGCCCGGCGTAGCCCTTCTCGTCGTAGAACAACGGCTTGCCGTCGAGCCAGAGGCTCTGGTGAGTGTGCATGCCGGACCCGTTGTCCTGGAAGATCGGCTTGGGCATGAAAGTGACCGTCTTGCCGTACAACCAGGCGGTGTTCTTCACGATGTACTTGAAGAGCGTGACCTTGTCGGCGGTCTTCAACAGCGTGTCGTAACGAATGTCGATCTCCGCCTGGCCGGCGGTCCCCACCTCGTGATGCTGCACCTCGACGTCGATCCCCGCCTCGATCAGGCGCGCCGCCATCTCCGACCTCAGGTCCTGGTAGTGATCGGTCGGCGGGACCGGGAAGTACCCCTCCTTGTACTGCGGCTTGTACCCGAGGTTCCCGCCCGGCTCATCGGTTCCGGAGTTCCACGCACCCTCCACGGAGTCGACCTCGTAAAAGCCGGAGAACTGGTTCTGATCGAAGCGGGCCGAGTCGAGGATGTAGAACTCGGCCTCCGGGCCCCAGTAGGACGCGTCGGCGAGCCCGGTCGACTTGAGATACGCCTCCGCCTTCTGGGCGATGTAACGCGGGTCCTTCTCGTAGGGCTGGCCGGTGATGGGGTCGCGGACCCAGCAATACAGGATGAGGGTGCGCCGGTCGCGAAACTGGTCCTCGACGGCGGTGTCGGCGTCGGGGACCAGGAGCATGTCCGACTCCTGAATCTCCTGGAACCCACGAATCGACGAGCCGTCGAAGCCAAAACCCTCGGTGAAGGCCTCCTCGGTGACCTCGGACACCGGGACGGTGAAATGCTGCACCTGGCCGGGCAGGTCGCTGAATCTCAGATCGACGAACTCGTAGGCTCCCTCGTCCAGCATCTTCACCACGTCTTTGGGCGACGCCATGGATCGGCTCCTCTCGGTGTCTCGGGTTGACCAGGTGTTGTAACCCCCGCTCGTTTCTCGGGCGTTGCTGATGTGTGAACAGTGTGTTTCAGGATGCCCTCCGGCCTTCTCATGCCGAAGGACCCCCCGTACGATGACCAACCGGAGGTCATATGGGCAAGCAAGAGGAATACGTCCTGCGCACCGTGGAGGAGCGGGGGATCCGCCTGATCCGCCTCTGGTTCACCGACGTTCTCGGCTTCCTCAAGTCGTTCGCCATCACCCCCGCCGAATTGGAGACCGCGTTCGAGGAGGGCATGCAGTTCGACGGTTCGGCCATCGATGGCTTCTCCCGCGTGCAGGAGGCCGACATGCTGGCCCACCCCGACCCGACCACCTTTCAGATCCTTCCGTGGCGCGCCGACCAGGCCGGGGTGGCCAGGATGTTCTGCGATCTGTCGACCCCCGACGGGGAGCAGTTCGAGGGCGATCCCCGCTCGGTGCTTCAGCGGAACCTGCAGCGCGCCGCCGACCTCGGCTACTCCTTCATGGTCGGGCCGGAGGTCGAGTATTTCTACCTCGCCGACGCCGGCCCCGACCCGAAGACTCTCGACCGCGGCGGCTACTTCGACCTGACCCCCCTCGACGTCGCCCAGGAGTACCGGCGCCGCACGATCATGGCGCTCGAGAACCTGGGCATACCCGTCGAGGCGTCACACCACGAGGTGGCCCCCAGCCAGCACGAACTCGACCTCCGCTACACCGACGCGTTGACCATGGCGGACAGCCTGATGACGACCCGCCTCGCGGTGAAGGAGGTGGCACTCGAGCACGGCATCCACGCCACCTTCATGCCGAAGCCGATCGAGGCCGTGGATGGGAGCGGGCTCCACCTGCACCTCTCCTTGTTCGAGGGCGATCGCAACGCGTTCCACGAGGCCGGGGCCGAGTACGGGCTCTCGAAGGTGGCGCAGGGGTTCGTCGCCGGGTTGCTTCGCCACGGGCGGGAGATCACCGCGGTCACCAACCAGTGGGTCAACTCGTACAAGCGGCTCGTATCCGGGTTCGACGCCCCGGTGTGGATCACATGGGCCCGCAACAACCAATCGGCACTGGTCAGGGTGCCGACGCCCAAGAAGGGGAAGCCGGCGAGCACCCGCATCGAGTACCGCTCCCCCGACCCGGCGTGCAACCCCTACCTTGCGTTCTCGGTGATCTTGGCCGCCGGGCTGGCGGGCATCGAGGGCAACTACGAGCTGCCCCCCGAGATCGCCTCCAACGTCAACGGGATCACCCCCGAGGAGCTCGCCGCCAACGGGATCGCGCGCATCCCCGACAACCTGGCTTCGGCCCTCGACGCCATGGAGGAGTCGGAGTTGGTGGCCGCCGCACTCGGAGAGCACTTGTTCGAGTGGTTCCTGAGGAACAAGCGGACCGAGTGGGATCGCTACCAGCGGCACGTCAGTCGTTACGAACTCGAGGAGTTCTTGCCGATACTGTGAGTTCACGGTTCACTGTGCACAGTCGACAGTAAGACAAGATGCGCGTTGCGATACACCCACCCGATGCGTCGCCGGAATTGGTCCGGGCGGTCGTCGACGCCGGGTATCGGCCGGTGCCGGTGGAGGACGCCGCCGCGGTCGCCGAGATGGAACCCGCCGACGGCTGGTCCCTGGTCGTCGTCGAGCTGGGGGAGCATCCGCTGATCGGGTTGGCGGTCGCCCGCCGAGTACGAGACGACGGCACCGCACCCGTGCTCGTGGTGGCTCCGCGGCCTCTGTCCGGCGACATACCGGGCGGTGTGTTCGACGACTTCATCGTCGCCCCGGTCGACCCCGCCGAATTGGCGATTCGGGCCAGCCGGCTGGCGGTCGGGTCGGTCGGCATCCCCCCCGATGAGGTCGTCGCTTTCAAGGACCTCTCGCTGAACCTGGCGACCTATCAGGCCACGGTCGGGCACCAGCCCATCGACCTGACGTACATGGAGTACGAGCTTCTCCGCTACTTCGTGACCAATGCCGGGCGGGTGTGGTCGCGTGAGCAGTTGCTGAGCCGGGTATGGGGGTATGACTACTTCGGCGGGGCAAGGACGGTCGACGTCCACGTGCGCCGGTTGCGCGCCAAGCTCGGCGAGGAGCGCTCCTCCTG
>JAUYIV010000047.1 GCA_030688105.1 Actinomycetota bacterium
AAGGCCGGCGGCGGCCATCTATCTGGGCCCGCCGTCACCGGCGGGCTCGAGCGGCCCACCCGGGACTGTGGCGGGCGGGCCGCCCTGTCCCTGCGTGGCCTTGCTCCCGGTGGGGTTTGCCGAGCCGACGCGGTTGCCCGCGCCGCTGGTGGTCTCTTACACCACCGTTTCACCCTTGCCTGTGCCCGAAGGCCATCGGCGGTCTGCTCTCTGCTGCACTTTCCGTCGGGTTGCCCCGCCTGGGGATTACCCAGCACCGTGCCCTGTGGAGTCCGGACTTTCCTCGACCCGGAACCGAGGCCCCGTGCCGCGGCCGCCCGGCGAACTCTCCGACAGTATGACTCTCAACGGCGACGGGGGCCACCGCTGTTCCCCCCGCATTCACCGGTATCGGGCTTCGACGAGCACGCCCGCCGCGGTACCCATGACCAGCGCCACCAAAGCGCCGAACGCCAGGGCGACGATCCCGGGCTCCTCGCCGGCGGCGATCGAGATCACCGCGACGACGAAATAGAGAGCGATTGCGGCGAGACCTCCGTGGAGCGCCCTCGAAATCAGGGCGATCCGCGCCGCCACGTGCCCGGCGAGGAACTGGCCGACAAACCCGAGGAGGATCAGGACGATCTGCCCTCCGAACGTCGTGGTGTCCGCGACGCCGAGGAGTAGCAGGATCCCGATCGGGATGGCGACACCGCCGACACCGGCGACCGTTCCGATGAGTACCGCTCCCCAGTGGATCTCAGAGTGCACGGCAAAGGCTTCGCGACGTCATGGGCCCGGCGACTTCTTGGCGTGTGCTTTCAGAGATCGTCGAGGTGCTCTTCCAGTGAGGCCACCCAGCCGGTCGGGAGCTTCCAGTGGCGGCCTCCGCTGACCATCAGCCGCACGTGGTTCGGCTCAGGCTGGTATTCGCCGTTGTGTCCGTTGCGGCTCACATGGGTGATCACATCATGCCGGCGACCCCCGCGGTCCATGGCCTGGGTGGAGGCCGGCACCCGGCCCTCATCGGCCTCCATCTCGTCGATGGCGGCCAACTGGTCGCCCGGGACGCTGAACACGGCACCCCACACGGTGTTGCCGGGCAGCGGACGGACCGAAGGCAGCCCGCCGTCGCCGTTGGCGATGGTGTACTCGAGCTTCCACTCCGGGAGGTGGGCGATGAACTGGAAAGCCGCCTTGGGGGCGATGCCCCCGAGGCGCCCCGGGTCGATGTTGGCGTCGTAGGCGAAGTAGAGCCGCGTCATCCCCCATCACTTCGAGCGGGAGGGTGATTGTAACGGTTGGGAGGCGAAGGGAACCATTCAGGAGCCTCCCATCGTCATTAGAGGGTTCGGCAGTGGGCTCGTCGGGATCACCTTCCGGCTTGCCGCCAGCCGAGCGGTGATGGAACCAGCGACCTGTTGGCGAACGCTGTAACCGAAGAGGCATATCCCGCGAGGCGCATGAGAACCCCAAGCACTCCGGTGGACCTGTTCGTGCTCGATCTCGAGGAACGCCCGTGGGCGGCCTACGCCGCCTGCCGGGACGCCGACCCCGACATGTTCTTCTCCGCAGCGGAGCCCGGCGTGGCTGCGGCGATTCGCATCTGCAACGGATGTCCGGTCCAGGGAGAGTGCCTCGAATGGGCGCTCGAGACCCGGGTCCGATACGGCGTGTGGGGCGGCACCACCGAGCGCGACCGACGGCGGATGTTGCGCCGCTCCGCCTGACCCCGCGTTTTGGCCCGAGGAATGTCGGCTGCGCCTCGGGGTGCTCACGCCTGCTGTAATGAGCCCGTGCCACAGGCGACCACCTCGGGAACGGCCGATCCGAGGGACTTCCTCGACATCGACGCTCTCCTCGATGGAGAGGAGCTCCTGCTTCGAGACACCGTGCGGCGTTTCGTGGCGGACCGCATCCTTCCCGAAGTCGCCGACTGGTTCGAGGAGGGGGTCTTTCCCAGAGAGCTCGCCAAGGAGATGGGCTCGTTGGGACTCCTCGGGATGCACCTCGATGGCTACGGGTGCGCCGGGACCAATGCTGTCTCGTATGGCTTGGCGTGCACCGAACTCGAATTCGGAGACTCCGGCGCCCGCTCGTTCGTGAGCGTCCAGGGGTCGCTGGCGATGTTCCCAATCCATGCGTATGGGTCGGAGGAGCAGAAGGAGGAGTGGCTTCCCCGGATGGCGGCGGGCGAGGTCATCGGCTGCTTCGGCCTCACCGAGCCGGATGCCGGCAGTGACCCGTCTTCGATGCGGACCCACGCGCGTCGCGAGGGCGGCGACTGGGTGCTCAATGGCACCAAGATGTGGATCACCAACGGCGGGATCGCCGACCTGTCGGTCGTCTGGGCCAAGTCCGACGACGGGGTCCTCGGCTTCCTGGTGCCCCGTGACACTCCCGGGTTCAGCACCCGGGATATCCACCAGAAGCTGTCACTGCGGGCTTCGGTGACGTCTTCTCTGCTGCTCGACGACGTCAGGCTGCCCGACGCCGCGGTGCTCCCGGGGGTGCGAGGTTTGAGGGGACCGCTCTCCTGCTTGAACGAAGCCCGATTCGGGATCATCTTCGGCGTGATCGGGGCGGCACGGGCTTGTTACGAGGCCGCCCTCGACTACGCCAAGGAGCGGGTGATGTTCGAGCGACCGATCGCGTCGTTCCAGTTGATCCAGCGGCAGCTCGTAGACATGATGGTGTCGGTCAACCGGGGCATGCTCCTCGCGGTGCACCTCGGGCGGAAGAAGGACGCCAGCACCCTCGACCCGGTGCACGTCTCCCTGGGCAAGTTCGACAACGTCCGCAACGCTCTCGAGGTGGCCCGAACCGCCCGGAGCGTCCTGGGGGCCAACGGGATCACCCTCGAGTACCCGGTGATCCGTCACATGAACAACCTCGAGTCGGTCTACACATACGAGGGGACCAACGAGATTCACACCCTGATCCTGGGGCAGGCGATCACCGGCTTCGGCGCGTTCTCGTAGTGCTGTGCGTCGGAAGGGGGACCGATGGGTGAATCGGGATTCGTCGAGGTTCCCGGCGGCTCGCTGTATTACGAAGCCGCCGGGTCGGGGCCGGCGGTGCTGCTGGTCCACGCCGGCGTGGCGAATCTCCGGATGTGGGACCCTCTGGTACCCCTCCTGTCGGACCGGTATCGGGTGATCCGATACGACACGCGTGGCTTCGGGATGACCGAGTCGGAGCATGTCGAGTTCAGCAACCGAGACGATCTGGTGGCGGTGCTCGACGACGGCGGCGCCGAGACCGCCACCGTGGTGGGGGCGTCCCGTGGCGGGATCATCGCGCTCGACTCGGTGATCGAGTATCCCGCGCGTTTCGACGCCTTGGTCGTGGTCGGCGGGGGAGTGAGCGGCTTCGAGCCGTCGACCGCGGTCGGAGAGCCCGGGATGTGGGAAGAAGCCGAGCGGATGTGGGAGGCACATGAGTGGGAGGGTCTGTGCGATCTCGAGACCCGCTGGTGGGTGGACGGCCCCGGCCAGCCGACCGATCGGGTCGACCCGGCGGTGCGCGAGATCGTCCATGGATGGATTCTCTCGAACTACCGGGCCGAGAAGGTGGAGGGGATCCCGAAGCCGCTTCAGCCGCCCGCGTTCGAGCGCCTCGAAGAGGTCGCGGTCCCAACGCTCGTGATGATGGGCGGCCTCGACGACCCGGGGACCAATGAGGCTTGCCGGCTGTTGGCGAGCCGCGTCGCCGGCGCCACGACGATCGTGTACGACGGCGCCGCCCACATGATGACGCTCGAACATCCCGGCCGATTCGCCGACGATCTACTGGCATTCCTCGACGCCGTGCACGCGTGAGGCGGGAACGCCCGCCGACGCCGATGCGTTGGAGAGCCATGCGGATGCTCGCCGCCGCGGGTGCCTTTGCTCTCGCCGCCGCGGCGTGCGCCGCGGGCGGCTCGGCGGGGCCGGCCACCGCGCCGTCGACCACGGTGGGAACCACGACCGGCAACACGACGGGCGAATCGACGACCACCGGTCCGTCGACCACCGAGCCGGGAGCCGCCACCTCGACGACTCTGCGGGTGCGTCCCGAAGGTCAGGCCGCACCCGATTTCACGCTGGCTCTCGGCGAGGGCGGCGAGTTCTCGCTGAGCGGTGAGCAGAAGCCGGTCTACATGGTGTTCTGGGCCGAGTGGTGAAGCATCTGTCGGGGAGAGCTCCCCATCATCGATGCGGTCGCATCGGATTATCAGGACCAGGTCACCTTCCTCGCCGTGGCCGGAAGATCGGACGAGGCATCGTCTCGCCAGCGGGTGGGGGTGTGGTTCTCTCCTGAGCGGATTCTCTGGGGCTACGACGACTCCATCTGGGCGCTCTACGAGGTGCCCTACCAGCCAATCACCTTTCTCATCTCCAGCGACGACGTGATCGTCGACATGTGGTTCGGGGCGCTCTCCGAGGGGGAGATCCGGGCCCGGGTGGAGGCATTGGCCGAGGTCGGTTAGGGAGACCGAATCGGTAGCCTCGGTCGAGAGCCACGAAAGGAACCGGCGATGTCGAGCGTGAATCCGTATCTGGTGTTCGGAGGCAACTGCGAAGAGGCGTTCGGCTTCTACAAGTCGATCTTCGGTGGCGAGTTTCTCTCGGTGAACCGGTTCTCCGAGAGCCCGCCCGACCAGCCTCCCGCCCCCGGTGAAGAGGATCTGATAATGCACATCGCGCTGCCGATCGGCGACGGGCAGCTGCTGATGGGGTCGGACCGGCCATCCGCAATGGGCCCGGCCACCGTCGGCGACAACGTCGCGGTCAGTGTGAGCGCCGACAGTACCGACGACGCCAGGCGGATCTTCGATGGCCTGTCCGCGGGCGGACAGGCCACCATGCCCTTCGACCGGGCCTTCTGGGGTTCCGACTTCGGGATGTGCGTCGATAGGTTCGGCGTCAACTGGATGGTGGACCACAACCCAGAGGGCGGGTGATCCGAGAAACGGGCGGGCCACGCTCCACAGCACTCGGCCGGCCCGGACTCGGGCGCGGTGCTAGATGTTCACCTCGAAGTCGAAGACGACCGTGAACGAGGCGGTGGCATCGGTCCGGAGTTCTGACACGTCGGTGCAGGACATCTGACCGCCGAAGCCGGGGATGTGGTGGCCGGGTTCGGACTCGAACCGGGTGAGTTCCAGGACACATTCGCCCTCGTGGGCGATGAACGTCTTCCCGTCGGTGGTGAGGGTGGCGGTCACGCGCCCTGACGTGGGGACCCCGACGGCGACGTCGGTTGCGCTGACCAGGACGACTCCGTGGTTGCCGCGATAGGTGACCGACAGATGGATGGGCTCACCTTCGAATCCGCCGCTGGCCGACATCCCGTCCACTTGATCGAGCAGGAGTCGGTCCTCGACGGCTCCGGAAACCTGAGCGATCGCACCTGCCTGAGTGATCGCACCGGGGGTGTGAACCGCCAGCAACTCGGCTCGCAGCTCGAGCAGCAGGGAATCGTGACTTCCCGCAGGCGCCACATCGCTGGTGGCGAGAAACCGGAGCACGGAGTGGGTCGGGAGGAACAGTCGGCCAAAGGTGTACACCACCGAGAAGATGAGCCAGAGGGCGACAACCGCCACCAGGAGATCCTGCTTGACACCTCCGATTCCTGATTTGGGCTGGCTCATCGGGGCATGATGCCCGATCAGAAGCCGAACCGTTCTTTCCGGTCACCCCACCGGCGAGGACCCTCCTAGAGGCTGCGCGCTCGGCCTACTATTCACCTCCCGGTACCAGGAGCGAGCAATGGGTACCAGCACCTTCCAATGGAGCGGCCGCTTCGGTCCGTTCGATGTCGAACTGTCCGACACCACCTTTGCCCCCTCGACGATCTCGACGTTGCTGGCCGACGCGCTCGACGTGGGGGAAGGCGACGACGTCATCGCTATCGGCTGCGGCTCGGGGGTGCTGTCGATCATCGCCGCCAAGCTGGGCGCGGGCCGGG
>JAUYIV010000050.1 GCA_030688105.1 Actinomycetota bacterium
TGGAACTCCGAAAACCAACGCGCCCGGGCCTACCGCGGATTCATCCACTTCTACAATCACCACCGACCCCACGGATCCCTCCGCTGGGCCACCCCCGCCAGCATCCTCGTCGGGGACAACCTCCCCGGCGAGCACAGCTAGAAGGCGAGCCGCCTCCCGCCTCCCGCCTCCAGCAAGCCGAATCACGCCGTCACCGTCGCCCGTCGCCCGCTACCCGTCGCCCGTTACCCGTCGCCGGTCAATACAGAACGTGCCACCGGTAGTCGACGCGTTCTGTCGAATTGCCAATTGCCAATTGCCAATTGCGGGCTGAGCGAAGCGAAGCCTCCGTACACTCCCGCACGATGAAACTCCGCCTCCGCCGCCCCCGCGACCTCGCCCTCGCCATCCGCGAACTGGCGAGGCGCCGCCCCCGCGAGGCCGAGGAGTACCTCGATTCGCACGCCCACGAGTGGACATCGCTCGCCGCGGCCGATCCTCACGACGCCGCCGACATCCTGGAGGCGCTCGACGAGGAAGCGGCCGCCGAGCTCATCTCCGACCTCGCACCCAACGAAGCCGCCGAAGTGCTGGAGGAGATGCGGAACGAGGCCGCAGCGGACCTGCTCGAGGAGCTGACAGCTGCCGAGGCTGCCGGGGTGGTCGCCGAGCTCTCCGCGGACGATGCCGCCGACATCGTCGAGCACCTCGAGGTCGATGCCCGGACCGCGATCTTCGAGGAGCTGACCGACGAGCACGTCGGCGACATCCTCCATCTGCTCCAGTACCCCGCCGACTCGGCGGGCGGTCTGATGAGCCCGGGGCCGGCGACCCTGCCGTCCGGAATCACCGCCGGAGAGGCGATCGAGGCGCTCCGACGGCTCCACGAAGGGCTGGAGAACCTCAACTACGTGTATGTGGTGGATCACGGGGGGCGGCTCGTCGGCGTGGTCTCGTTCCGAGATCTGGTGTTCGCCCGACCCCTCCCCCCGCTCGACGAGGCGATGGTGGCGAACCCCGTTGCCGTGCGCCCCGAGACCGACCGCGAGGAGGTCGCAGACCTCATCCGCCGGTACAACCTGCTGGCGCTGCCGGTCGTCGACCACCGTGGTGAGCTCATCGGCATGGTGACGATCGACGACGTCATCGAGGCGGTCCAACGCGAGGCCACCGAGGACATCGCGGCGATGGTCGGCGCCGGAGTCGAGGAGACGATCTACACACCGTTGGTCACGTCGATCCGGCACCGCTTGCCCTGGACCGCCGTCAATCTCGGAACTGCCCTCGTCATCGCGCTCGTGATCACCCGCTTCGAATCGATCATCGAGCAGTTCGCGGTGCTGGCTGCCTACATGCCCGTGGTGGCATCGGTGGGTGGCAACAGCGGGGCGCAGAGCCAGGCGGTGATCATCCGGGCGATGGCGGTCGAGGGCATCCCAGTTCAGTTGGTCCGAAAGGTCCTCCGCCGCAATCTGATGATCGGGCTCGTCAACGGCCTCGCCGTTGCGCTTCTCTCGGGAGCCATCGCCGGGTTGTTCACCGCGAACCTGAGGATCGGGCTCGTGATCGGGCTCGCCGCCCAGGTGAACCTGCTGGTGGCGAACATCGCCGGAAGCGGGATCCCGATCTTCCTCGACCGCCTCGGTCAGGACCCGGCGCTGGCCTCGAACATCTTCATGACCATGGTCACCGACCTGGTGGGCTTCGGAGGGTTCCTGGTGATCGCGACGATGCTGCTCTGAGCGGGAAGCGCCGGAGAACGTCCCCGTTGCCCGTCAACCGGTCGATCACGAAGGAGGATCGCCCAGCCACTCGTCGTATGACACGCCCTCCATCCAGTCCTGGAACCGGGCGGTGCGGAACCTCGCCTTGGCCTCCGCGTAGAGGGCGGCATCGGGCGCCCGGTCGAGGGCGTTCATGACCAACTCGAGCTGCGCCTCCCAGCCCCGGGCGCCGAGCGCCTCGTCGACGCCGTTTCGCCACTCGGGAAGGGCGGCCGACCCCCTCTCCGTCCAATACGCGGCGAGCTTTCGGGAGGTCCGAACCACCCGGCGCAGCACTCGGGCGTCCTCCTTGGGGACGACCGGCCCCAGGGCATGGGAGGCCTCGGCCAGCCACTCGATGAGCGCGCTGTCGTCGATGTCGCCGGGGCTCTCCACAGCCCGCCGGTAGAGGTCGTCGACCGCTGCCGCCGCTTCGATCGCGCTCACACCGCGTCGGCGATCTCCGGGCGAAGGTCCGGGTACTTGGCCATGTGAGCCCTGCGGTCGGCGTGAAGCTCCTCGACCAGTTGGGCGTACTCGCCTGCGCGCCCCTGGGTCTCGTACAACAAACGGGGACGGAGGATCTGCGGGTCGTCGATGCCGGGGACCGCAGTAGCCACTTCGTAACCGAAGTCGGGGTCGGTCTCCCACTCGATCGCACCGGCGGCGACCGCCGCCACGATCGCCGCCGACATGTCGGGTGTGATGCTCTTGGACTGGTCGCCGCCGCCGCCCACCCCGCCCGTGTTGAGCACGTACACCGACAGGTCGCATGTGTCGAGGATCTCCCGGAGCCGATTCGCCTGCCACTCGTGCCGGTACGCGAAGAACGGGTTGGTCCCCGGAATGCGCAGGAACTTGCCGGCTTCGGCCTTCCCGCCTGCACTGGTTCCCTGGGTCTCACCGAGCATGAAGTACGCCGCCGCCTGATCGGGGTCGAGCCGGGCCACGGCGGGGATGATGCTGTTGTTGCGGTTGAGCAGCAGCATGAAATCGGCGGCGTCGACGTTCGCCGGCGCCAGGAAGCCCGGGATGTCATCGCCGGCGATCACGGCTCGGCTGTTCTCGGTGTGGGACTTGTCGTGGAAGTCGAGCCGGCCGTTCCCGTCGATGGCCACGTTCTCCAGATACGACCCCGGCTGGGTGGTGCCGTGCCACACCGCGGGCTCGGACTCTGGTGTCAGCCCGTACACCTTGGCGAAAGTCCCGTTCTCGGTGCCGTAGACCTTGCCTACGGGGAACAGCGCCACGAAGTCGTCCTGCACCGGCGAACCACCGCCGGTCTGGGAGAACGTGGTGGTCGTCTTGCCGGTGCCCGAAAGGCCGACGACAAGGCCCACCTGCCGGCGGTTGCCGTCATCCAGCAGCTTGAGCCCGCTGTGCAGCGCGAGGCCGCCCCGGCGGTACATCATCGCGTCCCACATCCGGAGGCCCGCCATCTTCGACTCCCCGAAGTAGTCCGAGTTGAGGACCCGGGTCACTCCGTTCTCGAGGTCTACGCCAATGATGCGGTTGTCCGGATATCCGGGTGCCTGGAGCGATGGGGTATAAATCACCACCAGCTCCGGCTCGGCGTCGTCGTCTGCCGGAAAGTAGAGCAGCCGTTGCATCGCGGCGATGTTGGCGTACTCCTTCTCGATGATCAGGCGGGTCCTGACCCGGGCATCGGGGTGATCGCCGATGTAGCCGTCGACCTCGATGACGTCCTTGTCGGCGAGGTGTCGATCCTGGCTGCGGGCGAGGGCATCGAAGTCGTCCCGAGTGATCGTCGGGTCGGTGTGGCGCGACGGATCGCCGGCGACGATGAAGGTGGAGAGCTTCGACCGCGCCGTGACCCCGGTGATCACGTCGAGGTTGCCGAAGGTCGTCAGGTGGCTTGTCGGCTGTTCCTCGGTCATCTTGCGAAGGTCGGCGGGGCTGGGATTGCTCGACACCGACCGCACTCGCATGTCCACGATCGTCTCCCCTCGGAAGCAGGTCAGTCTACGAAGAGCGAGGCCGGATGCCAGATGACAGCAGGCTGAGCACCGCTTCGCGGAGCGCGTCTCTCGCCTGCTGTGTGGTGCTACTCGGCGGTCTCGATACGCACCAGCTCCTCGAACGAGCCGGCCAGCTTGCTGGTGACCGGCCCCAACTCGATGTCGACCTCACCCACCCCTTCGATCGGCATAACCTGCTTGAGGGTGGAGAGGGCAAACGCTTCGTCGGAACCGAGGAGCCGGTCCAGCGGAAAGTGGCCCTGGCTGACCGGGATGCCGAGCCGGTCGGCACATTCGATCATGACGTCGCGCGTGATCGACTGAAGGATTCCCGCGTCGAGTGATGGCGTCTCGATCCGTCCGTCGTGGACCCACGCAACGGTGAACGTCGGCCCTTCGAGCACGATCCCGTTCGAGCCGATCAAGAGGGCGTCGTCGAACCCGGCGCGCTGAGCCTTGTCCGTGGAGGCCATGTTCGGGGCGTAGGACGTCCACTTCACTCCGGGGAACCCACCGGCGTCGGTTCCCGGGTGCCACGGCGCCGCAATCGGCAAGAGTCGAAAGGCGGCGGGCAGCTCGGGCGGTGGTTCCCACATCACGATCGCTCGGGGTCGAGCATCCACGCTCTCGTCGCGCCCGCCGCCGGTGAGTATCACCCTGACGTGCCCTTGGCCCTGACTCTCGGTCAGCTCGCAGATCCACCGCCGCAACAGGCCCCGATCGGGCATCGCGATGCCGAGGGCGGTGGCGCTCCGCTCGAGCCGGTCGAGATGGGCATCCAAGCGAAACGGCACGCTCCCGTAGCACCGCACCACCTCGAAGACCCCGAACCCCCGCATCACGCCCCAGTCGAAGACTGAGATCACCGCCTCGTGCTCCTCGACGGGGACACCGTCGATCAGGACCCGCATCTTCTCGAGGTTAGAGGCCCTCCCGCGCTCCGCCGGTTGGCCGTTGGCTGTTGGCCGTACGCTTCTGAAATGGACCCCTGGGCTGCGGTCGCCTCCTCCCTCGGAGATGAGGCCGTGGGCGCGCTACGAACCGGGCCCGAGCCCGATGTCGCCGTCGTGCGGCTGGCCAACCTGCTCGAGGGAGTTCCTCAGCTCGCCCAACCCGGCTTCGCCGCGCCGCTCACCGCGCTGGCCGGCGCCTCCCGCGCCCTCTTGGCGGTCGCATCCTCCCTCGGCTCAGAAGCTGCCGACGTACTGACGTGGGACGCCCCGCCCGCACCGGTCCTCGGCGGAACCGCCGATCCGCTCGCATCGATCCAGCGGGGCGTCGCGGCCCACGTTCTCGGCATCGCCGCCCTCGACCTCACCGATCGACTCGACATGCCCGCCGTCGGCCGCGCCTTGAGCGACCTGGCGGACGCCGCCGCGTCGGCAGCCCTCGACGCCGTCGCCGGGAATGGGCCCCGGATGGCGGTGATCGCTCTCGGGAAGTGGGGCGGCGGCGAACTCAACTATGCGTCCGACATCGACCTGCTGTTCGTCCACGATGGAAACGAGACGGAGGCCGGGCGAGTCGCGTCACGGTT
>JAUYIV010000062.1 GCA_030688105.1 Actinomycetota bacterium
CACCGTCCGCCACCGCCTCGGCTGGACCCACCAACCCCTCCCCGGAGGCGACCACCTCTGGACCAGCCCCCTCGGCCACCAATACACCAAAAGCGGCCGACCCCCCTGACCCCGTCGAGGCACGTCACAGCAGAACCTCAAGATCCGGTCGCCTCATCACCTTCAAGAACTCGCCGCACCCGTCCGGGACGAGGGCTCCAACTTCGTCTTCGTAGCGGGGGCGGGCGCACTAGCCCCTTCGCAGCCCGGTCCGAAGGAGGACCGCTACCGCCGCGAGGGCGGCGGCGACGGCGATCACGGCAATGGGGAGGGTGCCGCCATCCCCAGATGCCGGCGCTGGCGGCTCGGTCGCCTCGGCTTCGCCCGGCTCGTTCGCGGAGACCACAGTCAGTTCGTCGCCGGTCTCCGCCTGGCCGACGATCTCGTAGGCCACGCCCTCGTGGACGACGATGACCGCGGCACCAACACTCAGCGCCTGGGCGAGAGCGGGGTCGGACCCTGCCAGTGCAAAGTAGTCGTCGGAGGCGAAGGACACTCGAAGCGGTTCCATCGCCGGGTCGAACGTCGTGTCGACCCAGACGCCCTCGACCTGTCGGAAGGTCCTCCCGCCGGCGACGCGGACCAGGTCGGCGTATTCGTCGTCGGGGGCACCGGCGACGTCGGAGTCGCTCATCGAGGCCGCGGTGTCGGCGGCGTCGAAGGCGGCCTCCCCGGACACGGGCTCCGTCGTCGCCTGGGCGTCGGTGGCGGCGCGGGCCGAGATGTCACCGATTGCCTCCTCGCCGAACGGCGCATCGTCGGTCACGAGATACGAGGTGTATGGGGTGACGATCCCCCAGCGGATCGAGAGCCGCACGATCTGGTCGATGGTTTCGTCGTCGGGGCCCTCGAGACGCACCGTCCGCAGCAGATCGCCGATCTTTCGCGTGGCCCAGAGGCGGGGGACCGTCGCCTCCCCACCGTCGGCCCCAAAGTCCACGTCATCGAAGCTGAGCGTCACCGGCTCCCCGTGCACCCTGCCCTCGACGGTGATGGTCGCTGCGCCGGAGCCGTCGTAGCGGCCGACGGCGACCAGTTGACCGCCGGAGAAGACGTCCGGGAGAGGGGAGGGGTGGACGTCGGAGATCACGACGCCGTCGACCGTCAGGCTCACGGCGGTGAGCACTGGAGAGGCGACCTTCGAGTAGAGCGTCTCGACGGCGCGGTCGATCTCCTCCTCGGGGGCGACGTAGGAGGTGGTCCCGTGGTGATCGCGGGCGATCGAGTCGAGGAGGAAGGTGTCGACGTCGTAGCCCACGCCGAATACGAATACCGAGGTGGTCTCGGAGCCCCGCGCTTCGAGTCGCTCGAGGATCTCGGCGGCTTCGGTTATGCCTTCCGTGGGAAGGCCGTCGGTGAGGAACACCACATACAGGGGGCGCTCCTCGTCTGCGAGGGCGAACGCCTCGCGAAGTGCCAGGTCGATGTTCGTGGATCCTCCCGCCGACAGTCCGCCGATCCAGGTGCGGGCGAGCGCCGCCTCGGACGCGGGCTGAAGCCTTCCGGCGTATGCATCGGTTCCGGTGGCAAACGTGATCACCTCGAACCGATCGGCGGGGTTGAGGTTGTCGAGGACGTAGCGGGCGGCATCCTGGGCCTGGGCGAACTTCTCACCCTCCATCGAGCCGGAGGTGTCGAGCACGAGGACGAGATCCTTCGCCACGATCTGCTGATCGGTCGCCAGGCCTGGTGAGGCGAGCAGCAGGAAGTACCCGTCGCCGCCATCCCGGTAGGTGACGACGTCGAGCGATATCGGGCCGGCGTCGGTGGAGTAGTAGAGGATCAACTCGGTGGGATCTTCACCGTCGCCCTCGAATCCGACGATGGCGGTGTTCTTGTCGGGCCGATCGACCGAGATGTCGTGGGTGGGCGAGTGGACCGCCTTGACGCCGGAGCGGGAGCGAATCTCGATGCGGGCGGTGATCTCCTCGATCTCGGCGTTGTGCTCGGCGGCGAGCGGGTGGCGGTACCTGACGAGGCCGCCGTCTGCGGCCAGGACCTGGCGGTACTCGATCTCGACCGTCCGGGTCGAATCGGGGGGGAGCGGGAAGACCGAGAGCCGGAGCAACCCGTCCCCGGCGAACTCGAGGAGCGCCGGGTCGAGGGTCCGGCTGATGATCTCCTCATATTTCCTCCGGGCGGCCTCGCCCTCGAGGACCTCGCCGGAGACCGGCTCGCCGTCGATCCAGAGGGTCAGGCCGGTGACCGCGGCATCGGCCGGGATGGGGAACAGGAAGGTGCCCTCGGCGGTGAAATCGGAGTCGTTGCGAATCACCTGGCGGACCAGGGTCGTCGACACGCCGTCTTCGATGATCGTCTCGAGCCGATATTCCTCGATCACCACATCGGCCTCACCCCCGCAGTGCCACCACGGGCAGGGCGGGATGGGGTCGATGACGATGTCCTCGGCTCGGCCGAGGGCGGGTGCGGGCGCCGCCAGGGCGATGGCGAGGATCGCGAGCGCGGCGCGGCGGGCCATTCCGAGGGTTCCTCCTGTGATGTTGTGGATGGGACGGCCGGGGGACCGCACCGGGTTCCCGAGGCTGTCACCGCGCCCCGGTACCCTGGACCCGTGCCACTCCGCAACGACCAGGGCATCGTGCTGCGCGGCTTCCCCTTCGGGGAGGCCGACCGGGTCGTCGTGCTTCTCAGTCCCAACCACGGGAAGGTCCGAGCCGTGGCCAAGGGGGTGCGCAGGACGAAGAGCCGATTCGGAGGACGCCTCGAGCCATTCACCCATGTCGATCTCGTCCTGTATGAGGGACGCAACCTGGACACGATCACCCAGGTGTCGGTCATCGAGGCCTATCCGGCGGTGCGCGGCGATCTCGACCGGGTGCTGGCGGCGGGCACCATGGTCGAGGTGATCGACGCCGTCACCCAGGAGGAGGAGAGCTCGATCCGGGCCTTCCTGCTGCTTCGGCAAGGGCTGGCGGCACTCGACGCCGGTCCTCGGCATCCCGACCTCGTTGCCGCCTTCCTGCTGAAAGCCGCCGACGTGGTGGGGATCGCCCCCGCCCTCGAGCGCTGCGCCGGCTGCGGGCGGCGCGACGGTCTCACGAAATTCTCGCTCGCCGCGGGTGGGGCGCTCTGTGAGCGCGACACCGCGTCCGGAGCGGTCGCTCTGCGCCCCGGGCTCACCACCTACCTGGCGCGGCTGGCGGATTCCGATCTGGCTGACCTCCCGGAGCACGACGGGGTCTTTTCCGGCGAGGCGATGGGGGTGACCCGCCGGTTCATCGAATACCACCTCGACCGCGGCATCAAGAGCCTGGCCATCGATGCCTGATCCAAGGCATGTGGCGATCGTCATGGACGGCAACGGCCGATGGGCCGAGGCCCGGGGGCTGCCCCGCACCGCCGGCCACGCCGCCGGCGAGGAGGCCCTGTTCGACGTCGTGCACGGTGCACTCGGGCTCGGCATCGAGTGGCTCACCGTCTTCACCTTCTCCACCGAGAACTGGGCCCGACCGGAGGACGAGGTGGAGTTCCTCATGGGGTTCAAGGAGGATCTCCTCACTCGCCGGCGCGACGAGCTGCACGAGCTGGGGGTGCGCGTCCTGTTCCTCGGAGATCGCGGCGACCCGCGGGTCAGCGACCGGCTGCGCACCCGGATCCGGGAGGCGGAGGAGCTCACCGCCGGGGACACCGCCATGACCATGGTGTTCGCCTTCAACTACGGAGCCCGGGCCGAGATCGCCGCCGCCGCCCGCCGCCTGGCCACGGACGCGGTGGCGGGTGTGATCGACCCGGCACGAGTCGACGAGAGGGCGCTGGCGGAGCGCTTCGAGATCCCCGACATGCCCGATCCCGACCTGGTGATCC
>JAUYIV010000063.1 GCA_030688105.1 Actinomycetota bacterium
CAGGCGGAAAGCGACCTCGAGAAACTGGAACGGATGGATAGGCGGACAGCGGTTCGCATTTACCGAAAACTGCGAGCTATCGCACACCACCCGCGTCCATTGGATCTGGCCGTGCCTTTGACGAATGTGGCGGCCGGCACGCATCGGTTCCGGATCGGCGCGTACCGGGCGACGTTTGAAATTCATGACCGAACGATTTACATCACCCGGATCGCTCACCGGCGCGAGGCGTATAAAAAATAGACTGGCGCGGTAGCTACTCGGCCGCGTCGGCGTCGGCTTTGGTCTGGTGGACCGTATCCTTGGGGTGGTGGGGCGGGGAGTAGGTCGTAACGATCTTCATCGGCGCGTCGCCGTCGGTCACAAAGTTGTGGCGCATGCCGGCCGGGACCAGTACCAGGTCGCCGGTCTTGAACGCCGCTTCGTCGCCGTCCAGAACCACTTTGCCGCGACCCTCGATCAACAGCAGTACCTGGTCGTTGTCTTCGTGGACTTCCTCGCCAATCTCGCCGCCGGCCGGAATCGACATGATCACCACCTGGGTGTGTTTACCGGTTTCCAAAACCCGGCGAAAGTACTCGTTACCGATCGCTTGTCCGACGATGTTGGAAATGTGGGGCATGGAACCTCCCGGTTAGTCGCCCCACCATATTAGTCGGAGGGCTGATTTTCACAAGGGCGCACCCGAAGGCCTTGGAGATCCGGCCCAATGATGATATTCTAATATTCGAATATACGCATAAACCAACATGTACGAAGAGCTATTCAAACTCGAAGAAGACGTCCTGAAGGTGATGGCGAACCAGAAACGCCTGGAGATCGTCCAGTTGTTAAGCCATGGACCGCTCGCGGTGGGCGAGATGGCCGAGATGCTCGGCATCCGGCAACCGAACCTTTCGCAGCACCTCACGTTGCTGCGCCGGCCGGGGATCGTACGGTCCCGGCGGGACGGTCACACCGTTCGCTACGAGCTGACCGACCGGCGGATTCCGGACGCGCTGCGCCAGGTTCGGCGCTTTCTCGAGGACAAGCATCCCGGATTGCCGGAGCTGCCGAGTGGCGGTACGTACCCGATCGTCCGAGACCCGGTCTGCAAGATGCGGATTAGCCAGGCCGAGTCCGGCGCGGACGTTACGCTGAACGGCCAGACGCATTACTTCTGCGCGACGGGCTGCAAGAAGGACTTCGATGAGGACCCGGCCGCCGTGCTGAAGGCGGAGGCGGCGCACGACCACGGCCAGCCGATGGAGCACGGCATGGGCGGTGCGCCTGCCGCGAAGAAGCCCTGGTGGCAGTTCTGGCGCAGCTGAGTCAGCCCGGCGGCAGCGGCCAGATGGCTCCACGTCGATACCGAGGAGGGCGCCGGCCTGGTCCTGAGTAACGACCCGACGGCCTTTGGATCGAGCCCCCGGCGCGGGTCCGAGCCTCGCGCGACGCGTATCCCGGTCGTGCGCCTGCCAGGCCTGGGGACGGAGGTCTGGGTCGGCGGCGCCGAGAGCGCCGTCGGCGAGCTGCTGACGCCGAACGACATGCGCGGCACCTGGCTGGTCGACTGCGCTGGCGAGATCGCGCGGGAGTTTACGGCCGCGGCGTCGGAGTCGTTCATGAGCGTCTTCGCCGACATCGACTCCGTCCCGTCCTCATTCGATCGCATCGCTGGCCTGGCGCGAGAGCTGGCCGTGAGGCTGGCGGACGGCAACGGCGATGAGGCGCCGGGGCCACCGTCGCGGCTCTACGTGATGTGCAGCCAGGGGTTCAACCGCAGCGCCCTGGTGGCCGGCCTGATCCTGCGGGAGCTGGGGGCCGCGCCGGACGAGGTCCTGCGGGAGATCCGGCGCTCCCGCCCCGGCTCGCTGACGAACGAGACCTTCGTCCGCCTGCTGCTGGAGGGGAGCCGGGGCTAGGGGACGCCGCGCCGAACGGGTTGCCGCCTGACGAGTGTCATTCTGAGGCCGCGTAGCGGCCGAAGAATCTGGGCCGCAGGCCCAGGCTCGGGCGCTTTGGGCCAACGTCTTTGCCGGAGCGAAGTTCTTCGCTCCGCTCAGAATGACAGAAGAGGCGGCTGGCGGGCAGGGCTGGAGCATTGGCGCTCTGGACTACCGCGCGAGCTCGTACTTCGGGGGCTCTTCCCACTGGTCCAGCGGCGGGTTCTCCTGGAAGAAGAGCGTCCGGCGACGCGCCTGAGCCCGGTACTCGTCCGCCTTCTTGATGACCTCCAGGCGGGCGTGTTCCTCTTCCTCCGCCCTCGCCTCCTCGCCCGGCGAGCGTTCCCGCGGCTTGCCGGGGTGGACCGTCAGCCGGCCTTCCTTCTCCAGCTTGCGCAGGTGAGTGCGGACGTTGCCGTCGGCGGCCCGCCGGAGGCGGGGGTCCGTGTCCGTGTAGATCTTCATCATGATGTCCCAGCTCGTCTTCTCGCCGCCCTCGGCGAGCACGGCGAGGATCTGGCCCTCACGGTCGTTGCGGTGCTGGATGTACTCGCCGATGTACTCGCGGGGGTTCGTGATCAGGGGGCCGTGGCCGGGGCAGATTACCTTGAGGTTGGGCAGCGACTTCAGCCGCTCCAGGCTGGCCATGTAGTCGAACAGGTCGCCGACGGTCGTTGGCGTCGACCCCAGCATGGTGTCGCCGGAGAAGAGGACGCCTTCGTCCTCCAGGTAGAAGCAGACGGAGTCGGCGCTGTGGCCGGG